>JBKDHV010000066.1:0-85263 GCA_046336915.1 Bdellovibrionales bacterium | reverse complement strand
ATTTTTGTATTTCCATAAAGCGTTGTAACTTATTGAAAACACAGATTGGTTGAGCCACTCAACCTTTAAATTTCAACTAAACCTGGGACATGGCCCTTGCGCAAAGCCTCAAGTGTTCGGTTTCGTATCTCAAAAAGCTGCGGCGACAAAAGAAAATACAACCCGAGATCAACTTCCCTAGATTCGTACGATACCGACTATCTTCAGTGTTAAGTGCCCTTAAAAAATGGAGCACGACATGAAGAAAAAATTTAACCCAAAACACTATTTAGGAAAGGACCGTATTGAGCGGTCCCTTTCCGGCAATCCAGGAATTTCAAAGATTTGGAATTGGAATCCCTCTGCTGGCGAGTATCAGCCACCAGCTAGAGGTAACCAATATGTGGCATATAAAACCACTATCGTTGAGTTGAAAAAGATTCGGCTTAAGGAGACTTTCCCAACTCTTGAGCAAGCAAGAATTTGGAGGGTATCGAATACCAAAGAAGAAGTATTACCCGCTAGAAGTACCCCGAAATTTTCGAGTGTCGTTGAGCGCTACCGACTCAATGAAATGCCGAGACTCAGACAAAGTACCCAAGACTCATACAATCGAATGCTTGGAAAATATTTTGAACCTCTCATGAGTCTTCAAATGTCTGAGATTACGCCGAACGCCATTGATCATTGGATTGATTATCTGAAATCACTTCCAAGGAGAAAAACTCGGCTGTGCTTTAGACATGAGTTTAATCTTCTTTCTGGACTAGTTCGATTTTACTGCTTACACGACGACAACTATCAATCGCCAATAAAGGAAAGACATCGACGAGTTTTAGTGGTTCAGCATCAGCGTAAACCAAAGAGTCAGGATCTGACAGAAATAGAGTTTCAGAAATTCAGACAATGCTTACTGGAAAATAAGAACGGTTTATTCTTCGCTACCTTAGCCACTGTTCAATTCGTTCAGGCCCTGAGAATAAGTGAAGTGACCGCTTTAAAATGGGACGATATCAAGTGGGATCATGACCCAACAAAAACACGACTGCGGATCTCTCGATCTTATTACTTTCCTCGAAAGAAAAATGCTGAACCGGTTCTCCAGGATTCTTTCAAGAATGGGGGTAAAAACGGTGGAATGAAGGAAGCCCCCTTATTCCAGGATGCCTACCAAGTTTTGACTGCATTCAAATCAAATCTATTGGCTCCAAATGGCTTTATATTTCATTTGGACGGCAAACCTTTAACGTATCGGATGATCCAGCATGCCTATGATGCTGCCTTCGAAAAAGCAGGTCTCAGCTTCAAAGGGACACATATAATGCGCCACGGGGGTGCAAGACGTTTGTACAACAAATCCAACGGTGATTTGTCGGTAGTTCAGCAACTCCTGGGGAATAATGATTACAAGAGTGCGCTGGTCTACGCTAAACGTAGTTCAAGCGCGCTCAATGATGTGGCTGAACTTGAGTGGAAAAAATGTGGTGAGGTCGAATGACCTTACCCACATTTACCCACAAATCTAATTTCTTGGCTTGGTTACTAAATAAAATCGAGCTGAGGCGTAAATGGTAGGGAGTGAGGGATTCGAACCCCCGATCCGCCGGTTATGAGCCGGCTGCTTTAACCAACTAAGCTAACTCCCCGTGGGTGACCTAAAAACTATAATAATAAAAAAGCCGAAGGGCCAACCTTCGGCTTTTTTGCTGCGCCGTCACTGGTAATGTACCTGTCACCTTAAGAGTCGACGAAGGTCTTCAGTTTGTTCGAACGGCTGGGGTGACGAAGCTTACGCAGGGCTTTGGCTTCGATTTGACGGATACGTTCACGAGTCACGTTGAAGTCTTGGCCAACCTCTTCCAAAGTGTGGTCGGATTCTTCCCCAATGCCAAAGCGCATACGAAGGACTTTTTCTTCTCGAGGAGTCAGCGTTGAAAGCACTCGGCGAGTTTGCTCTGCCAAGTTCAAATTCACGATGGCCTCGGAAGGGTTGATGACCTTTTTATCTACGATAAAGTCTCCCAAGTGTGAGTCTTCTTCTTCACCTACGGGAGTCTCAAGAGAAATAGGCTCTTTTGCGATTTTGAGAACCTTACGGACTTTTTCCACCGGCATGTCCATCTTCATCGCGATTTCTTCAGGGTTAGGTTCTCGGCCCAATTCCTGAACCAAATAACGGTTTGTTCGAGCAAGCTTATTGATCGTTTCGATCATATGAACAGGAATTCGGATCGTTCGCGCTTGGTCGGCGATGGCGCGTGTGATGGCCTGACGGATCCACCAAGTGGCATAAGTCGAAAACTTGTAACCACGGCGGTACTCGAACTTATCAACGGCCTTCATCAAACCGATGTTTCCTTCCTGAATCAGATCCAGGAATTGAAGACCCCGGTTCGTGTACTTCTTCGCGATCGAGACCACCAGACGTAAGTTCGCTTCAACCAGTTCAGATTTCGCGGCATCCGCTTCACGCTCACCTTTCCAGATGGCCGTGTAGGTGTCTTGGATCCAACGGAAATTCATTTCCGTTTCAGCCGCCAATCGCTGCAAACGCTTTTCCGCATCTTGCGCTTGAACGACGTAGCCACGGAATTTGTTGTAAGAAAGACCGGTGTCTTTGGTCATCTTCAACATTTCTTTTTCATTCGTTTCGATAACCTTCAAGCGCTCGACCAACGAAGCCACATCTTTCGAGAACGTGCGAGTCACGCCCTCCTTGATTCGGTTTCGCAGAGTGCTCATGCGATTTACAAGGTTTTTAAACTTAATCACAACGCGATTGATAGTTTTACGGTTGAAGTTGATGCTTTCAAAGTTTGCCATCAAAGCTTCGTTCAGCTCGCGAAGTTCGCTTGTGGTTTTTTCGCGAACCTGTTGATTGATGTCTTCGCGACGTAACACTTCGAAAAATTTCTTCGTTTCGTTTTGGTAGCGAGTCACGATCCCGATCAACTGGTGAATCTTATCGATGTACTCTTTTTCGTCGTACTGAACGTTTTCATCTTCAAGACCACGGAAGATCGACTTAACTTTGATTCGCCCTTCGTCCAAACGTTTTCCAAGATTGATGATCTCCCAAGTTCCCAAAGGCGACATCAAAATTGCGCGAACGATTTCTCGCTCACCCTTTTCGATTCGGCGGGCGATTTCAACTTCCCCTTCGCGGGTCAAAAGAGAAACGGAGCCCATCTTGCGAAGGTAAAGACGAACAGGGTCATTGCCCTTCACGTCTTCAGCTTCCATCAATTCATCTTCATCGACTTCTTCATCTTCGGCTTCAGCATCCGCCAAAAAGGTTTCAGATTCTTCACCGGTCTTATTCAGTTCGGCGGCTTCTTTCAGAACAACGCTGTTGTTCTCGAGAGCTTGCATGAACTGGTCAAGCACGCTTATCGCAATAATTTCGGGAGGCAAGAGCTCGTTCACTTCTTCGATCGTCAAGAACGGCTTTTCTTTGGCGAGCTTCAAGATCTTTTGGATCTCTTCTTTGATCATCGCCTCTTGTTCAGCCAACGTTAGAATTTTTGTTGGCTCTTTGGTTCCTGGCTTTTGGCTCTTCATACTACCTCTTCAGAGTCTCGATCTACGTGCGACTTCGCTTACAACTTCTTTATGACTTCTTCAGTTCTCGAATTTCATCTTGGAGTCTCTTCATTCTTTCTACTGTCTCGGCTTGCGGCCGGTCTTTGAGCTCCAACGCGAGTTTCTTAAGTTGATCTCGAAGTCCTGTTTCTCGGATTCTTTGAAAACAGTCTTTCAAAATTTGCGTTTCCCTTTCAAACTCGTCTTCAGCCACATTCTCGTCGTGCTGACTCCAGGAATCGTTCCCCGTCGCCGCGATGCCCACCGAAGGGTTGTAAGAACGCACGGCCCGGTCATTGAAGAACAGCACTTCAGGTGTATCCACTTTTGTGACAAGTAGACTCAGCAATTTATCAAACTTTTCAGGCCCTTGTCTATAGAGCTCCTCTGCAATTTTGAGGACGGACTTGACACCGGCGTGAGTGAGAAAATTTTCGAGTTTCGACTCGAGATACAGAGAGAAATTGGCACGAGATTTGATCGCAAGAGACACAAGCACTCGCTCAAGATGGGGTGCAGACGTCAATTGAATTTCTGAAAGGTCAGGCACAGGATTTGCGGCCTGATTATTTTTGCTTACAACGGTCGAAGCCTCAGGATTTCTCTGAAATTGGGCCTTACCCCCTAGAGCCTCGACAAGCCAAGGGATCGCAACTCTCATCTGATTGGCGAGCTCCTGGATATAGAGTTTTTTCAATCTTTGATCCGCCATCGCCTCGAACAGAGGGCGCGCACGGTCGGCTAACTGGACCTTTTGCTGCGCCTCGCCTTTGTAGCCAGTCAGCCAAGAGCGCATCACAACCTTGAACAGGTCTTCCGAGTTTCCGAGGCGATTTTGGAGTTCCTGGGGCCCAAATTTCTTCACAAAATCATCTGGGTCAAGACCATCAGGCAAGACTAAACCCCGCGGATAAAGGCCTTGAGAGAGCAACAAAGGCAGAGATCTTTCAGCGGCTGTCTGCCCCGCTTGATCCCCGTCGAGGAGCAAATGCACGTGAGCGGTCATTCGTTTGATCATGCGACAGTGATCTGCCGTCAAAGCGGTTCCCATGATCGCAACCACATTCTTGATCCCCGCCTGATAAAGGGCGACGGCATCCATGTAGCCTTCGACGATCACAACGGCGTCTTCAGAACGGATAAACTTCGCTGTCTCATGCAGACCAAACAGGGTTCGGCTTTTCGAAAAGACCAGCGTTTCAGGCGAATTCAAATATTTTGGCTGACCCTCAAGAATAATTCTTCCGCCAAAGGCAATGGGCTCACCAAGATGATTAAAAATCGGAAACATCAGGCGTTCGCGGAAAAGATCAAAGTACCCCCCGCCTTGTTTGGGCTTGATGAGCTGAGCTTCTTCCGCCACCTGAAGAGAAATTTTCTTACTTTGTAGAAACTGAACCAACCCATCCCACTCGGCGGGAGCGTATCCAACTTGGAATGTTTGAATCGCGGTCGCATCAAGTCCACGTTTCGAAAGATAGCCTCGCACCGGATGTTGATTCGGCAAGGTCTCAAGACTTTCTCGGAAAAAGAAAAGTGCCCACTTGTTCGCTTCGAGAATTCTTTTACGCTTTTCTTTTTTGATCTCTTCTTGGTTTTGAGCGCTCAAGGTGGGGGCTGCGGGCAATTCTAGATTAGCTCGATCCGCGAGGTATTCGACGGCCTCTGGAAAACTCATGCCCTGGTAGTCCCGCAGGAAAGAAAAAAGGTTTCCGGACTTTCCGCAGCCGAAGCAGTGATAAACCTGTTTGGTTTCTGAAACCGAAAAACTGGGAGTTTTCTCGGCATGGTCGGGAAAAGGACAGCGCCCCATAAGCTGGGTCCCCGATCGCTTCAGTTGCGTATACTGCGCGACGATGTCGACGAGGTTATTGGCCTCGCTGACCTTTTCGATGAATTCCTGAGAAAACCGCATAAACCTGCTTTAAGAAAGTTTCGCTCGGACAAGTTCGCTGACGAGTTTGTTATCAGCGGCCCCACCAGATCTTGCCAGAACTTCCTTCATGACAGGACCCATATCCTTGATCGTTTTTGCACCAACAGAAGCGACAACATCCGCCACAAGCTTTTCGACCTGTTCTTTGGACATCTGAGCTGGCAGGTAGGTTTCAAGAATTTTCAGCTCTGCGCTCTCTTGATCGACCAAGTCCTGACGATTTCCAGCTTTGTACTGCTCGATGGATTCTTTTCTTTGCTTAACAAGTTTCTTGATCACGCCCATGGCCTCTTCATCGGTCATCGGGTTTGGACGAAGCTCAATTTCACGGTTCTTGATTGCAGATTGGAGGAAACGAAGAGTGTTGAGCTTCAGAGAATCTTTGCTCTTCATCGCGTCTTTGATTTCATTCAAAATCTTCGGAAGAATTTCCATGGGGCCTCCTGATTTCATTTAGTTCAAAGGTCAGCATGTTTGAGTGCGATTTGAGACGGAAACTCTTCAAAGCTGTTGATCCGGCAGGGGCCCATCTCAAAACGCAAAAAGGACTTCACCGGTTAGAGCAAAGTCCTTTTTGATTTTTTTAAATTCTATTCGCCAAAACGACGTGTTTTCTTAGCTGCGCGCTTGCGAGCGGCCAAAGATTTTTTCTTCAAACGTACGCTTGGTTTTTCAAAATGTTCGCGTTTTTTCACTTCAGAAAGGATTCCCGCTTTTTCACAGGATTTTTTGAAGCGACGGAAAGCTGATTCAAAACTTTCAGCGTCCTTAACTCGAGTAAATGCCACTAAAATCACCGATCCTTCCACATGGCTTGAGCAAGAGAGAATTCAAGATGACATGGAATAACAAATTTTGTAGAAAAACTTCAAGATAAATGACCGAAAAGATGTTGGGCGCTAAGCGTCAAGATGATGAAATTTGGATGAAAAAGGCACTTCGCATGGCGAAGCGAGCCCGCGATCTCGACGAAGTGCCAGTCGGAGCGGTTTTAATTGATTCTGAGGGCCGACTGCTCGCCTGCGGCTACAACTTGCGCGAAACCCAGAAAAGTCCTCTGGGGCATGCCGAGATTCTTTGTTTGGACCGGGCTTCACGTAAAAAAGATTCATGGAGACTCACAGGTACGACTTTGTACGTCACGCTCGAACCCTGCGTGATGTGTGTTGGGGCCCTTTTGCAAGCCCGGATACAGAGAGTGGTTTTTGGCGCCTACGATCCGAAAGGCGGGGCCCTTAAAACTTTGTACACCCTGGGTGACGACAAACGATTAAATCACCAGTTACAAATTCTAGGCGGAGTTCTTGAAGCCGAGAGCGCACAACTTTTGAAGGAATTTTTCAAAAAAAAGAGAGTGAAATCTTCGTCAGGGCCTTGAGTCTTTGGATTTTCGTTTCGAAACGTCCGCGGCCGAACTTTCGCAATCTCGCTGAAGAGCCTGAACGTATTTTTTTTGGAAAACTTCTTTTTGGCCGCCTGTAAAGGCGTCAATATGCCCGCCCTCGGGAACAAGCCAAAACTCTTTTGGATCTTTCGCTTTCGAATACACACGCCGCCCATTTTCAATTCGCACGTTTCGATCTTTATCACCATGAAGAACGATCAACGGCGTTGGGGATATATCTTGGAGATTCTCGCTGGCCGATTTGGAATTCGAAACAAGCACGTAGGGCATCCACTGAAGCGCCCAAGTCCACCAACTGTCGGCCAGGATGGTCTTTGCCACTTCGGGATAAGAGTAGAAGGTGCTGTCGACCGCGATCTGACAGATGGGCCACTCTTTTTGATATCGGGCCACTGTGTACAGAGCGATGTTTCCCCCTAAACTTTGACCGAAAACGGCAACAGGGGCCTGAGGTTTCTGCTGCTGAATCCAGGTCAACGCGGCAAGAGAGGCCTCGACAACGCTGTCACGATTCGGCTCGCCTTCACTTCCACCATAGCCGGGATAATCAAAAATGAAGTAGTCGTAATCGTGCTCGAGGATCCAAAATAAACTGACGAAGTGGGACGAAATATTCTGCGCGTTTCCGTGAAAAAAGAGGACCCGCGCTTTCGGGGGAACCTTTCGCTTGTTTTGAAAGTACCACCCCACAATCTTTCGCCCGTCCCGATCTTGCAATTCGATCTGTTGAGGCGTGACCGGTAGTTTTTTAGGGTCGTAGTACATGTAAGAGTCAGGATAGTAGTAAAGACCGCTGCAACCACAAAGGCCGAAGACGAAAAAACAGCTTGTAAGCGCGATCAAAATTTTCATAAAGTGAACAGACCACAATTATGGTTCAAGTCCAAGTCGCGTTGCTTAGTTTCTTTTTGTTTTTTTCTTCGTTGTCTTACGGATTCGAAATTCAATCAGGTCTCTCGGTTGAAGATTCAAAAATTCTGGAAGTCAGTCAGTCAAAGGCCTGGCACAAACTTATGCATTATCGCAGAAGCATGTGGGGAACTTTGCGCAGCGATGTCGACGGCAAGGGATATTTCTTCGCCGAAGATGGACCCAGCAATCCCGAGTCCGAGCTTAAAGCCTCGTTGAAGGCACTTTTTGAGAATCCTGTTGTGGGAAAACTCAAGATGCCCTTTCGCTGTTCATTTCCCGAACGCACTCGATTTCTGACTCAGACTTTTCGTCTTCCGGTTTTTCGTGATCGATGCGAGACCCTGGATCGATTCATGGAGCAGTTCCATAATCCTCAGTCGGTCAGTATCGTTTTTTCGTCGGCTTATCCCAACAATCCCGCTTCCATGTTTGGGCACACCTTTCTGAAGATCAACTCGGCTCGAAACACGGACCTACTAGACACCGGCCTGAACTTCGCAGCTCAGGTGGCTGAAGATGAGGGGGGCCTGGCCTTTATCTGGCTTGGAACAACGGGAGGCTACGCGGGTCAATGGTCCTCGCAGCCGTATTATGTGAAGGTTCGCGAGTACAGCAACTTCGAAAGTCGTGATCTTTGGGAGTACAAATTGTCACTCTCAATTCAAGAAACGCAACAACTTCTCCATCATATTTGGGAGCTCGAGGTTAATTCCTACTTTGACTACTTTTTCTTTGACGAGAACTGCTCTTATCAGATTTTAGCCGCTCTTGAAGCCATTCGTCCGGATTGGGATTTTCTTCGACATAAGATCTACTTAATTCCGGGCGAAAGCGTGAAATACCTGACGAGCGTTCCAGGCGTTGTCCAAGAGGTCAAACATCGGCCTTCGCTTTCGAACCGAATCAACAGCCGGTACCAATCCCTAAATCAAGAAGAGAACCATCTTTTTCACCAAGTGATTGAAAAGAAGGTCGCGCCGGAAGATGTGAACAATCGACTGGTCGCCGAAGCGCTGTTAACTTTCTACGACTACATCAAGAATGACCGCCCCGCTGTTTTTGAAAAAAGCTATGCTGAAGATGTCGAAAGAATGCGGCTTCAAAGAGCGCGACTTGGATTGATGACTCCCGAGGAAGAAAAAAGAATACCTGAGATTCGGGGCCGAACTCGTCCCGAAATTGGGCACGACTCGTATTCGATAGCGCCGTCAGTGGGCTACTCTTCAACAGAAGGAACACAACTTGATAGCTCCTATCTAGGATTTCGAATTAAATCCGCCTATCACGATTTACTCAATCGGGATGACGGCTATACGCCTTACGCGCATATCGATTTTCCCTACGCTGAGTTTCGCTACTATGAAAAGCGAAATCTGTGGACACTTGAAGAGCTCGGCGGAATCGGAACGACTTCGATCACACCGATTACCGATCTCACAACTCCGATTTCTTTTCGGGCCTATGTAGGCTATCGTCGCCATGAACTCAAAGATGATTTTGATCATCATCAGGTTCATGCCGAGGTGGGCGGCGGCTTAAGTTTCTATTTTTTGAATGAGCTCAACCGGACTTACTTCTTGATTCTAGGCGCGACTGACCTAAGTCCTGATATCCACAGAGGCTTTGGCTTGCTACCTGGCTTCGAAGTCGGTCTTTTACTCAACCCATTCGACAATTATAAATTTCAAATGCTGGGACGTTCACTATGTGATCTCATTTACTCAAGCAGCTGCTACGGACAAACTGAATATCAAATAAACCAATCCTTTTTTCCCTCGCGCAATCAGGAAATTCGAAACATCAATCGTCTGCGTGATAATGCCGAAAAAAGGGGCACCACGACGTTCGAGTCGAACCTGAGTTACATTTGGTTTTTCAATTGACAATTTTTCGCAAAAAATTGATCGTTTGAAAGAACCAAACAACTAGCTAATTTAAAAAGGAGTTTTTATGAAATTAGTGTTGGCAATCGCTATGTTTATCGGTGTTTCTGCAATAGCTCAAGACAAGCTTGATGGCTGCGGTCTGGGCTGGCAAGTAACTGATAAGCGCACATACACTGCAACAACAACACGTGGAACGACAAACTTTTTTGTTCCTCCCGCATTCGGTATGACAACTGGTACTTTGGGTTGCGATAAGCTCGAGATCGGTTCAAACGATAAGGAAGCTGCTGATTACGTTGCTACAAACTTCGAAGTTTTGAAGTCTGAGTTGGCAAACGGCCGCGGTGAGTATGTTTCTGCTTTGGCAAAGACTATGAACTGCTCTTCTGAGGCTTTCGGTTCTCACATCCAGCAAAACTACGACAAAGTTGTCGCTCCTGCTGCTACAGCTGCTGACCTTTACAAAGGTATCAAAGCTGAAACTAAAGAGCTTTGCATCTAATTTTTCAATTTGATTGAGCTGAGAAAAGGCCGACATTCGTCGGCCTTTTTTTATTCCCAAAATTTTGATATGGAAGAAGGACGATGATTGATAAAGATCGCCCTTCAACCTGGAAACGCTACGATTCAAGCTTCTGCACGACCTGTGTGGCGAACTGCTGTCGAATGCCTGTTGAAGTGAAGCTCTCTGACCTCATTCGACTGGGGCTTGCAACTCAAGACGAAGCTGACGCCTCAATTAAGAAGCTTGCCAAGCGACTTATGCGCGAAGGCTTTGTGAAATCTTATCGTGAGGGCACAGAGTTCTTCATGCTCACGCAGCGCTCAAACGATGACTGCTACTTTCTTGATCCGAAGACTCGACTTTGCACCGTTTACGAAAAGCGTCCCGAGACCTGCCGAAGCTTTCCGTCGATGGTAGGCCCTCGGATTGGCTACTGCCCAAGTGAAAAGAAAGGGACGTGACTTACATACCTCGGAATCGAATGCCCTTGGATTCCAGGATCTTTTTCAACTGGTCGCGCTTGTCCCCTTGAATCTCGATGATACCAAAATCAGGACCAACAAGATGAGTTCCACCGGTGCCACATTTCGCTTTTAACTCTTTTGCGAAATCCTTCAGCCAAGCCTCATTTTTAGGAAGTCTTTCCAGCACCGTGACTGTTTTTCCACCACGTCCCGATTTTTCAAGCTTGAAGATCACTTCAAGCTTCGAAAGATCTACAGACTGCGCATGAACCGGCTTCTGTCGAGACTCCTCAAGTTTCTTTTGATCTTTCGGGTCTGTTGAATAGACAAGTTTACGATCGGCCATAGGAAGACGCTAATTCAAAAGTTGAGTGAGGTCACGAAGATCATCACTTTTTGTCGGAGCCCGATGGCTCAGGCTTCTGAGGCCCCGACAATTTGTGCTGCGAGAACTCGTTTCCGTCGAAGCGGTAAAGATGACCTTCACCATCCATCGCCGTCACAAGATTTACAGGCCGCGACCAAACCTTGAACACATTCTTAAGTGTCTCGGTCATGTAATCGGGTTGCATATCGATGCCTTCGTGCATATGAGTCAGGAGCAGTTCGCCCCGGTTTTCGAAATTTGCATCTTCAATGCGGATGATGGGTTGACCAAAGTTCGTCATCATAAAAAGAAGCTTAGCTTTGATCGCTTTGAAATCCCGAGTATCAATCACCCAGCGATTTGTCTTTTTATCGAACTTATAGACAAACATTTTGTGACGAACACAGAAGTCTTCAGTTAAAAATTCATCCAGGAAGGTGACATCGTTATGCACTCTTCGAACTTCAAAGATCTTGTCTCGCCCTAGTCCAAGCTTTCGATCCCAGTTCTTTTTTTCGCGGACATCATCGCACTCTTCCCACTCGCGGCCAAATCGCCCCCTGTTCCACCGATCCTCGATGTCGCGCATAAGCTCGATTCCCACTTTGTAGGGATTGTAGCCCCCCGGAGCCATTGCCATGACACCTGCATGGTGATCGGCAAAGTCGATGATCTCGGAATCACTTAAGATCTTTTCCGTCATGATTTTCGAGTGCCAGTAAGACGCCCAGCCCTCGTTCATAGTCTTCGTCATGCCTTGCGGAGCATAGTAGTAGGCCTCGTCACGAATGATCGAAAGGATGTCCTGCTGCCAATCCTCAAGCGGTGCGTAGTGAATCAGAAAGCTTAAAATGTCTTTTTCTGGCTGAGGCGGGAACTTCTGCTTCGTCATCAGCTTTTCATTCATCTTGCGCTTCTGCTCTTCGACGAAGGAGGGAGGATTGATGTAATCACGCATGTACGGCTTATCGACGCGCAAAAGGCCCATCGGATTCGATGCGGGGGGAGCCTCTGGCTTTAGAGTTACTGACTTTTCAACGTAGGGGCTATAGCGATCGATAAGATTCTCAAGGCTTAACGCCACGTCAATGAAGTTTTCAACCGTATCGTAGCCGTAACGATCCACGTAGCGACGCACACGAACGGCGTGATTCGCCATTTGGTCCATCATCTTGCGATTTGTTTTCGAAAACCAGATATTGTTTTTAAAGAAATCGCAGTGACCGTAGACGTGGGCCATGACCAGCTTCTGGTCCATCATCATGTTGCCTTCCATCAGGTAGGCGTAACAAGGATCGTTGTTGATCACCATTTCGTAAATTTTCGAAAGCCCATATTCGTAGGACTTCGACATGTGTTCATACTCCATGCCGAATTTCCAGTGAGGGTAGCGGACGGGAAATCCCCCGTAGGCGGCGATCTGATTGATTTGTTCGTAAGTGACAAGCTCGAAAATGGTTTCGAAACAATCAAGACCGTAGTCTTCCGCAGCCTTCAGAATTCGAACCCGTTCTCGCTCAAGTTCAGCCGTCAGCTTGCCCACGACTACTTTCCCTTCCTCAAAAATTCTTTAATGGAATCTAGGATCTTGTCCTTTGACTCAATCTGCGAGAGGGTGATTCGATCTTCGTTCGAAAATTCTTTTTGTAAATCCTTTAGAAACTGCCCACTTCCATACTTACTTTCCACTTGGCCGTACGAGAAAACGTTTACGTTCGGAAGAAAGAAGTCCTTCAAAAGGCGAACACAAAGTCGCGTATCTTCCCCACTCCAATTATCGCCATCCGAAAAGTGAAAAGGATAGATGTTCCAATCAGACGGAGGATAATCGGTCTCGATGATTTGCTGAGCGAGTTTATAGGCCGAGCTGATCAAAGTTCCGCCGGATTCACTCGTTCGAAAAAACGTGTCTTCGTCGACTTCCTTTGCGGCCGCATCGTGGATAATGAAGCGAGTCTCAAGACCCTTGTAGTGCTTCTTCAACCAAGTATTAATCCAAAAACTCTCTAGGCGCACAATCTCTTTTTGCTCATCGCCCATTGATCCCGAAACGTCCATCATATAGATGACCACCGCTCGTGTCTGAGGCTGTACAACTTTCTTGAAGGATCGATACCGATAGTCAGGACGAATGGGAACAATCAGGGGCTCTTTAGGATTATAGGTTCCCGAGGTGATATAACGCTTCAGAGCCTTTTTGTAGGATTGTTTAAAGTTCCGAAGACCCTCAGGTCCTACAGGTGCAATGCCTGAATAGCGGGTCGCCTGGGACTCAAGATTCTTAGCCCCTTTGGGTTGGATTCTTGGCAGCTCCAACTGTTCACCCAAAAGATCCGCCAGCTCCTCGAGGGACATCTCGACTTCAAGCAGATGCTCGCCTGGTGCACTGCCCGCTTGGCCCTGGCCTTCTCCAGGCTCACCGGCTTCTTGACCGGGCTGGCCCTCGCCCTGACCGACCCCACCTTGCTGTTTAGGGCCGTAGCGAAAATTGGGAATATCAATTTGAGGCAGTGGGATTTTCACGTACTCGTTTTCACGCTTCCCAATCATTTCGCCTTGGGAAACGAATCGTCGGAAGTTTTCTTTCACCTTCCCTTTGACGATATCTCGAAAACGGCTTTGATCTTCCCGAATTGACATGCTTCCTACTTATTCTTCAAATCACCTCGAGCAAAGATGCTAGCCACATAGTGCAAGACATCCGTTGCTGAGATTTCATCGTACCCGAAATCCTTAATCAGTCGGGTCTTCACGATATCAATCTTTTCCTGTGTGTCTTTATCAACCACTGAGCTCACAAGAGATGTCAGCTTGATGCTGTCTTTTTGATCTTCGAACAGCTTCAGCTCAAGGGCCTTGTGAAGACGTTCGTTCATCTTGTAGTTGAATCTCTTCCCTTCGACGGCAAGTGCCCCGATGTAATTCATGATCTCGCGTCGAACATCTTCTTTGCGGGACTCGGGAACTTCCATCTTTTCTTCGATGGATCTCATCAGACGCTCATCGGGTTCTTCATCCATGCCCGTGAAGGCATTCTTCACTTTTTCCTTCTGGGTATAGGCCTTGATATTGTCGATATAGTTCGCACACAGTCGCTGAAGAGCACTTTCATCGGCGCTGATCGCTCTTTGCACTTCGGACTTAATGATCTCTTCGTATTCCTGCTTGATCACGCTTAGAAGTTCTCGATAATCAGCCTTTAGTTCTTCATTCGAGATCAACGAGTGCGACTTCAAACCACTTTCAAGCTCGTTAATAATCATGAACGGATTCACCGAGCCGCGATTGTTTTGCTGAGAATTCACGATCGCATTTGAAAGTTTATCTTGAATGTAACGAGGAGAAATTCCCTCAAGCCCTTCGCGAATGGCCTCTTTGCGCAGTTCCTTCACGTTATCTTCGGTGTAGTTAGGCAATGTTTTTCCGTCATAAAGTTTCAGCTTCTGAAGTCGGGTTAGGTTTGCTTTCTTCGGTTTTTCAAGCCGAGTCATCACAGCCCACATAGCTGCCATTTCAATCGTATGGGGAGCGATTGAAATCCCACGCATCTTCTGAGAGTTGAAATCCTTCTTGTAGATTCGGACTTCATCCTTCCAGCGGGTGATGTAGGGGATATCGATCTTCACAGTTCGATCTCGCAGAGCTTCCATGAACTCGTTATCTTGAAGTCGTCGATACTCGGGCTCGTTCGTGTGTCCGATAATCACTTCATCGATATGAGTCTGAGCGAATTTCTTGGGCTTCACGCGATGCTCTTGAGACGCGCCCAGAAGATCATACAAGAACGCCACATCGAGTTTCAAAACCTCGACGAACTCGATCATGCCACGATTGGCGACATTGAACTCACCATCGAAGTTAAAGGCACGAGGATCTGAATCCGACCCGTATTCGGCAATCTTTCGATAGTTGATGTCACCTGTAAGTTCAGTTGAGTCTTGGTTCTTTTCATCTTTTGGCTGGAAGGTTCCAACCCCGATTCGGTCGGCTTCGCTTAAGAACAGCCGTCGAACCCGGACGTGAGAGAAAACTTTGATCATATCGCCGTTGTAGCGATCCATGAGCTGTCGGAAAATGTAACGCGAAGGGGGCGAAAGTTCGCCCTCGATTTTCACCCGGTAGTCGCCTTGCTGACCCCGGTTGATCTCGTCGCAAATTTGCTGTCGCATTTCTTCAGGGAACAACAGCAGAGGCTCTTCGTGCATCGGAGACGGAAAGACCTTGGTTTCTTTTCCAAGAATTCCACCCAGCTCTCCTTTTTCATCAATCCACTCAAAAGTGTAGAGCGCGCCTTGCTCCGTTCGTGAGTAAGCTTCGAGCCCTTTTTTGAGCATCCGGCAGATTGTCGACTTTGCACTTCCCACAGGACCGTGAAGAAGGATCACGCGTTTTTCAGTTCCGTATCCAAGAGCGGCCGCTTTCAAAACATTCACGAGCTTCATCAACGCGACATCAAGTCCAAAAACTGCGTCTTTGCCGTTGTTCGCGGCATCGTCGAAAAACTTGTAACGGACGACTGGCTTTTTGAAGTCGATGTACTCTTCCGTTCCGGACTCGACAATCATGTCGTACATCCGCTGGAAGGCATTGCGAGTGATCTTTGGGTTTTTCTTCACCAGATCCAGATACTCTTCAAAGGTCCCAGACCAGTGCAACATGTGCAGGTTGGACTTGTCCTGGTACTGTTGGACTAAAGATCTAAAATTAATTGAGGACATAGAACACTCCTTGTGAGAGTCGGCGACCCTGTTCCCTCAGGATACCCAGGGTGGTTTCACCCTTCTTCATTAGATTATGCCTTAAGGCGAGTCGGTTAGAACGGAAAATCGACCAGGTCTGGTTTTTTTTGATCTGGACCAATATCCCTTTTTATTTAAGCTATAAGCGCAGCTTTTCGTACGAATCTGGGATCTTCAACTCGAAATAGTTGGGTCTTTCCTCAACACTTTCAGGGGGTGAGATGCGCCACTGCAAGTTGAAAGTTCTAGAATCTACGACAGCCATCGTCGCTTCGTCTTGCTCTTCCCAGGTTATCACAAGTCCTGACGAGCCTTGAGAACATTTATGGACTTTCGCGTCTCGAATATCGCAGCTCCAACTTTGTCCCCGTAAAGCTTGCCGGTAAACAACCGCGTGAAAAATCAAAGGGTGCAACGGAAATCCGAGCGATCTTTGCATCGCTTTTTGCGTGGCGGGGCCTTCGTAAGATTTTTTCTCAGCGTGAAGTGCAATATTCAGTTTTTCCGAAGTCATAACAGCGCTCGCGACGTGAAGTCCCAAAACAACCTTCGCATCTAAACGCATTTTTTGATTTTTTCGGGCAACGATTTCCAGGTTCATCTGATGCGATTTATTCTTCTGTTTATCAAGGAAGTAGGCTTGGCTTGAAAAGCGCTGAACAAGACGATCTTCTGATATTGGCTTCTGCGCACAGGCCAGAATGAAAAGGTGGGTACCCACAAGAGCGGCCACCAAGAGGCCACGCAAAAATTTTGAAATTTGCAAATATGATTCCACCCCTGAATGGTAAAATACATTTAGGGGCTCAAGCAACGGGATCTCACGATTCGAAAGGATTATGGCGCTGTGGCAGGTGCGCGATTGGGCTCGACTTCGATGGCCGTGATTTTCACTCGAATTTTATCGAGCTTGCCGACCTCAGTTTCGTTCTCCATCGCTCTCTTGTACATTTTCTTCGCTTTTTCAATCATCGCTTTCTTGACATAGACATCACCCAGATGCTCGGCAATCACAGGAACATGGGGCGCGACCGCATGGGCGGCCTCTAAGTACTTCAAAGCCTCGGCCAACTTTCCCTGCTTATAAAGAACCCAACCCAAGGTATCAAGAATGTAGCCATCCTTCGGCTCCAGCGTGGCCGCTCGTCGCGCGTAGATTTCGGCTTCCTCGAGGTTCGTTCCCCCCTCAGCCCACGTGTACGCGACATAGTTTAAAGCCTGCGCATGAGTCGGATCTTTCTCAAGGACCGACTTCATCGTTGTGACAACAAGATCCTTTTCTCCTCGGGAGTCATAGATTGTCCCAAGGTAAAAGAGAACCTGTGTATTTTGAGGAAACTTCTCTCGAGCCTTTTCAAGAACCTCGACAGCTTTGTCGGACTTCTTACCCTCGTTCAGCAAAGATGCATAAAGCGAGTAGAAAGTTGGCTCATCGGTCTTTTTTTCTAGAGCGTCCTTCATGAAATCAATCGACTCATCAATTTGGCCCCCGTTCTTAAGCAAATAGGCCGCATGAATCACAGAGTCTTTATAGTAGTAACTTTCAGCCGGAACTCGTCGGTATTCGGTGACGGCTTTGTCGGATTGCTTCGTTTGTTCGTAGACAGCTCCCAGATAGAAACGGGCCCGGTCGGACTCGGGAACTTCTCGAAGAATATCTTTCAACTTTGTAATCCCTCGGTCATACAACTTTTTGTCGACCAGAATAAGGGCCATTTTGAGTTTAACATTCAAGCCGTCTTCGCTCTGATTTTCAAGAAGCTCGAGCTGCTCGTAAGCTGAATCAAAGTCTTCAAGTTCAAGATAGCTTTGCGCCAGGACTTCCGCCACTTTCAAAGAAGGCCCTTGTTTTTTCTGGTAGTCCTCGTACAGACTCAGGGCCTTTTTTTCCTGACCCTGAGAGCTGTAGAAAGCTCCAAGAGTTAAAAGACCTTCAACAAAGTTTGGCTTGTACTCAAGAGATTTTTTAAGGTGATGCTCGACCCACTTACTTGCCTGCGGGGACTTTTTCTCAAGGTAAACTCGAGCCAGATAGTAGTGGATTGTATGAATTTGATCATCGTCACTTTTCGTCAGCAGACCCTGAAAGTACTGGATCGCGCGATCATACTCTTGGGTCTCAGCATAGATGGCTCCGACAAAAAGTGCGGCCTCTATATGATTCGGATTCTTCTCTAGGACCGCAAGGTACTGCTCGATCGCCTTGGGATAGAGTCTCATTGAGGAGTACAGAGCCGCGAGAAGCATGCGCGCCTGTTCATGTTGGGGCTCTTCTTTCACAACTTGTTGAGCGAGTTCGAGCGCAGCACTGGCTTGGCCGGCTCGTAGTTGTTCGGTAGCCAAACGAAGCTTCACACTCGTGGCCTTTGGATCGTAAACTAGAGCTGTCTTGAAAAATTCGATCGCTTTATGGGCCGAGCCATCTAGTGAGAACGCCTCTCCCATCGAATAATTGTAATCCGCTTGAGATTGAAGATACACAGGATCAAGTTTTTGACCTTCAGGATTTGCAATAACAGGGGATCTTAAAGAGGCGGGTGTTCGATCAGAGCTCTTTCGGACGGCCGTAGGCGTCGTCAATGAGGCACAGGAGATCAGAAACAACGATCCTGTGACTGTAAAGAGTTGAGTCTTAAAACGAGACATAACGATCACCCATAAGCCCTTTGAAAGCTCATCGGCTTAGAGGAGTCGCAACTTGATAAAGTGACTAAGAATAATTAATGGGAATTAGAAGACGGACTCTCAGGGAGCGGCATTTCCTGGCCCCCCTCTTCGACATACTCAATCTGGCCTTTCGGCCCTCCGCTTCGGATCACGACACGAGCAACGCCCGCATCTGTCTGCAAAACGCTATAGTGATAAGGTTGCCCCTGTTCGTTCGTCCCCATATAGCCTTGAGTCTGGGGAGTTTCGGCTGAAGCTGGATTCCGAGAGCCCAAAGGAGCCATCCGGGATTCAAAGCGAGTCGCAATGGAACGCCCGAGGTCCCTGGCCTTTCGATAGGCCTGAAGATCCTGACCTTCGCCTGTGTGCGTTACTTGCGGGGCGAGCAGAGAAATCGCTACCGTACCCAGGAATGATAACACGATTATAGATGCACCAGTCCTAAGATACTGATTTCTCTGATCTTTCATCGACCATCCCCTCGAAAAGCCCTAGTGATGACCCTTTCGGATAGGTTTTGGAAAAACTTAAGACCTTCATCCAAAAAGTTTTCTAATAGCGTCCTAGCGTATAACGCGCTGCATTTTTTACCGAACTGTACGTCAACTTGACAACATGTGGCGCCGGGGCTAACTTGCCGCAATTGAAAAGGGTGGGGGTTAAATCCTCCAAAACAAAAGAGATTCTCGGGGCCCGAAACAAAATAATTCTCGAGATTCGGTTCAAGATGGGAGGCAACTTGATCAACCAAAATGATTCCATGACGGTGAAACCAAATTCCAAAGTCAAAATCATTAAGCGGTATCAAAATCGCAAACTCTACGACACCCAGCAAAGCTGCTACGTTACGCTTGATGATATTGCCAAAATGATCCGCTCGAACGAAGAAGTCATGGTGATCGACAACAAATCGAAGAATGATATCACGGCTGCGACTTTGACTCAGATCATTTTCGAATCTGAAAAGAAGGCGTCTCAGTACGCTCCCCTTTTCACACTCCGCGAAATCATCCAAAACGGCAACGGTAGCATCTCCAGCTACTTGGCAAAGTTGGGCGCATTTCCTCAGGACTACATGACGAAGCAAGCTCAAGCTCAAATTGAGAAAGCTTCAAATGATGACGTTAAAGCTAACTTGGAAAATCGCGTTGTAACTGCTGCAACTCGTTACAACTCAGATTCAACAGCGAAAGCTGCTGCTGAGAAGGCAACTGTTCTTCCTGGATACCAAGCTGAAGAAGAAACTCCGACTCTTCCTGGTAGCAACCAAAACTTGAACAACTAATTTCAAGTTTGAAAAGTTGTTTTAAAAAAGGCTGATGAAAATCAGCCTTTTTTATTTTACCGATCTCCAAATTAGAAACTGCGACTGACCAGGCTTAATTTTGATTTTCTGTGGCTCGGACCTTTCCCCTGATGGAGCAAGGCTCGAGTTCAAACCCAGAAGACTAATATCGTATTCACCCGCGGGAAGAGAAACTTGAGCCACTTGAATCGAGGCCGGCAAAAAAGACCACTGGCGCAGGTCGGCTCTCTCTGTCACTTGCATGGCAATGAAGGCCAAAGCGGCCGTCGCACCGGCCCCCTTGTTATCACTCTTCCCGATTTCTCGAGCCGCGGCTTCACGTGCGACACGAGCTGCAATTCGGCGCGCGACCAGGGCGGGGCGGTCCTCCAGAAGGGTCGCGATAGCGGCATTTCCCGTATCATAGACTAGTTCAGTCGTGGACTTGGGCTCACCGTTGACGACGACTTGAGCTTTCTGTGTTTGATTCATCACGGGCTGAAGGATCGGAAAGAGAGGAGCTGCCGGATCGGGATACTTTCGAGGACCCCAACCCTGCAGATAAATAACAGTGAGGTCTCCCGTCCTTTGCTGACTCTTTGTTTGTGGCGTGAATTCGATGTCGGGGAACTGGCTTCGCCAGGATTTATGATCGTCCATCCGTCGCGCGTAATAAGAGGATCGAACTAGATCCTGGCGCAGGCGTGGAATCGAGGCATCAAGCTTGTAGGTTTCTCGGTAGGCAATGTAGGCATCATCCCACTTGTCGTTCGCCTCGTAGATCATGGCTGCGAGGTAGCGAGAAAAGGGATTCACTTCAAAGGATTTTTTTTCGTCGATTCGGTACTTGCTAAACTTTTCGTTCATCCGGCGCACTTCAACCATGGCGCCGTCGAAATCATTCTTTTGAAGAAAATTGAGGGCTAAAAAGGCGTTAATGAAAACCTTCTCGAAGGTATCGCCCTTGTATTGGACCATCTCTTCATTCAAGAGCATAGAGCCCGTAATGCGAGCCACAGAGTGGTAGTCCAATTCGTCGGCGAGTTTATCGGCCCACAGAAAATAGCGAATGCTTTCATCCGTTCGTCCGGCAATCTGCAAGGCGGTGGCGTAATCCAAAAGATAGACCAGTTGATCATCGCTTTTCGCATCGGCTTTTTGCTTGAGATCCTTCAGGGCCTCTTCCAGTTGACCTGATGCGATCGACTGACGAGCTTTCGAAACTCGATCCTGATAGGTCGCACAACCTAACGTCAGGAAGGAAAGAAGGAAACCCAAAAAACAAAGACCCAGCTGATAACCGGGTCTTGTGCGAGTAGAAATCATGAAATCCTATAGACCGATTGTTTTCTTACGATAGGTCTTGCGGATCTGTTTGTGGTCCGACCAGTTGATCACGCTGGATTTTAAGTTTGTCAGGTTCAGAGTCAGCTTGTAGTAGACCGTCTTATCTTTACCCACTTGCTGAACGATTGAATCCAAACGACCATTGATGATGAAGTCGGCTCCTGTTTGTCCCCCAGGCCCTTTTTTGGTTTCGTCAGAGACCATTCCTGAATTTTGATAGTTGTACTCTTCCGAAATATCGCCACGTGCTTCTTTATCGATGAAAGAAACTTTTCCCGTTCTCATCAACTCGACGCGAACCATGTCCATGATGTTTTGTGTGTCGATGTGTTCGCTTGTTTTATTTTGAAGGCCCGTGACCATCACGATTGGGGGCGCTTTTGCATTCTTAATCGTTGGATGCTGAGTCAAACTGCCCACTAAGTCTGCGACAGCTTTTTGCATATCGGTTTCAGACCACTGGTCATTCAAAAGATTTTCTCTTTCAACATCGTCGTAGCTTCCCTTCACAAAAGCTTTGGGTCCGCAGGATGCAAGAAGAAGCGAGAATACGCTCAGAACAACTCTCAATTGATATTTCATAACTTTGGCCCCTTTCAAGGATTCCTTATCATAGAAATGTTTATCCGGAATGTGAACCCCTCGGATATGCACCATCCCATAAAAAGGGTTCTTCGGCTATGCTGTTTGCAGTCGTCATTTTTATGCAACACTCGATCGCCATTTTGTCCGCACTAGACGCCTTTCGCCATTTTCAGAAAGAATTTACTTGGGACCAGGAGGAAGTTCATATTCTGGCGCTCAACCCGCAGAAGAACCTGATCTCAACTGGACTTCTGTTTAGAGGAACTGTCGACTTTTGTCTTTTCCACCCACGTGATGTGTTTCGCTTCTTAGTCCGAAATAACGCTTCGAGTTTTATTCTGGCCCACAATCATCCCAGTGGACAACCCGAACCTTCGGAAGCCGATTTAGTCATGACCCGAAAACTTCAAAGCCTTTCGGCCATGATGGAAATTGAATTTTTGGATCACTTGATTCTGACGCCCAACGCGTATCGAAGTCTTCACGAATTTGGAGCCTTCGACTCAGTTCGAACCCGAACCCGCAGGATCAAAAAGATTTGAGGGCTTTCGAGGGTTCCCTGGGATCTTTCGAACAGAGAGAACCTCGAAGTTAGGACCTAGCTTTACATCCCATCCCGCGCGACGAGCATTTTCAACGAGCTGCTCGGCGTAGGCCTCTCGGTAAGCGGCATCTTCTTTTTGGTTCAGTTCTGCCTCGTAAAGTCGTCTTTGAATAATCTGCGCAGGGGTCATTGCGGATTCATCATGAACCGCTTGAGATCGATCTAGCTCCTCGGCAAGTCGAGCCATATTAGGGTCTGTTTCGAATGAGAGAGCGCTTGATGGCGCAGGATTGATTGGGACTTCGGTGTGGCCCTCTTGAAGTTTTTGAAGCTCGCGTGACACTTCGATTTTTCTTAAAACTCGATCCCGCTCCAGATTAAGAGCGGTTTCTTTAAGATGGCGATTCACTCGGGCCATTTCTTCAGAAACAACCGGAGAGCTGCCGCGATCTTTTCGTTGACTTGAATACTGAGTGTCTTCGCTTTGTGAAAACAAAAGGATCAGAACGCCCAATATCAAGAGCAGCAGAAAGAACCAGCTTAAGTCTTGCTTCTTTTCAACAGGCTTTTGCACAATGTCTTTATCGGCATTTCAGGCGGTCGATTTTACGGTGAATTTCGAATGTCTCAAATTGAGATTTAGCTAGGGGCAGACGGCTTTTCTAGAGTGCTCTTCGTTGTGGGGGGCTTGACCGGCAGAATGATGATGAACTCTGTTCCGACCCCGATTTCGGAGCGCACTTGAATTTCGCCCCCGTGGCTTTCGATGATTCCGTAGGAAATACTCAGCCCCAAACCCGTTCCTTGGCCCACGCCTTTGGTGGTGAAGAAGGGGTCAAAGATCTTTTCTATTACTTCTGGTGGCATCCCCTTACCGGAATCTTGAATGGAAATTTGAACCCGGCCATCCTTGTAGCGGCGGTCCTTCAGGAAAAGGGTCGTGATCCAAATTTGACCCTGACCCTCGATAGCTTGAACGGCATTGGAAAGAACGTTCATGAACACCTGATTGATTTGAGTTGGGTAACCGTGAATTTTGGGAATAGGATCGTAGTTTTTGAAAATCTGGATTCGACCTTTAATTTCGCCTTGAAGAAGATCCAGGGTCGCTTCCAAACTTTGAACAATGTCGATTCCACTGAGCTTCGCTTCTTCAAGCCGCGAGAAGTTCCTAAGGCCCAAGACGATATCCTTCGTTCGGCGTGCGCCATCTTCGCATGAGGCAATCAACTTCGGAAAATCTTGGACGATGTAATCGAATTCGAGTTCGTCTTTCGCTTTGGCAAGTTTTTGAGGCTCGGTTTCAGCGATGCGAATCAGCTGAATCAGTTTTTCTGAGTAATCGCGCATATGAGTCATATTGGCGAAAATAAACCCAATAGGATTGTTCAGTTCATGCGCAACCCCGGCCACAAGCTGACCCAGACTGACCATTTTCGCCGAGTGAACAAGTCGAGTTTGAGTTTCTTTAAGTTCTCGGTTGGCGTTCTGAAGTTCGAAGACTTTTTTTCTCAGATCCGCACGGGCCTGCCAGATCTTCTTAAACATTTGGTTGAAACTTTCCGTCAGCAAACCGATTTCCGTCTGATTTTTAACTGGAATCGTAACGGCTTGCTCTTGTGACTCGAAGGATTGAAGTGCGTCAACCAGCTCATTCAGGGGTTTTAGAACCCAACTTGAAATCACGAAGCTGATAATAATCAGGAATATGATGACAGTTCCAACAACGGTTACGAACGCGAGATTGACGGTTCTAAGAACAGCTTTGGTCTCGCTTTTTGACGCGCCCAAGGCGACCCAAATACGACTTTCACCCCACTGCAGCGGATAAAAGAAAAGCCCGTAAGGAGTATCTTTGAGTTCGATATCGAAGAAGGAATCGTTCTTTTGAGTAATGACCTCTCGAATAAAGTCTTTTGGAACCGAGAGCAGTTTGGGGTTCGTTGCCAGAGTGGTCTGCCCGTTCTCCTTCACGATCATGAGCTCGAGCTTCATGCGGTCCTTCAATCGACGCAGGAAGGAGGGGCCAATTTCGATGACCTGTTCAACATAACCGACAATTCGCTTTTTTTGATTCTTCACTCGAGAGATGAGAACGAGTGAAATCTTTTGCCCCTCGCCGGTCTTGATCAGGGCGATTTCCCCTTCTTTTTCAAGGTGCTGCATGTAGCGTTCTGCCAAAAAGACGGCGTCCTGAGGAGGAATTAGACTTCGAGACTGACCCTTGCCATCCTGGAAGACAGTGACGATCAGTCGACCCTGGCGATTGAAAAACGAGAAGCTCGAGGTCGGGCCTTGCTTCAGCCACATCATGCCCTGGTTTGTTAGACTTTCGGCCTCATTAAACAGAAGGCGATAACTTAGATGCGGGTCTTCCGCAAACTTATCCCGTCTTTGATTCAAAAGACTAAGATAGTCTCCAAGAATCGTATCAATGTCCTTCGCGTTTCCGCTAAGACGTTGCAACATTTCTCGGTCGATCGCGCGCTCAAATTTGATAAGTGAATAACCTGTGACAAAAGCGAGGGGCAGAATCGAAAGCAAGAGGAACCATGTAATAAGAATGGTTCGAAGCGATTGCTTAGGTTTACGCCGATAAGATTTCACTCTTACTTCTCTTCAGCTGTGATAATAAGTCGGATAATCCCGTCTGGCATGATGCGAGGGTGTGGGTCCCGACTCATTTTAATAACTCCAAGGCCTTTGAAATAGTCCTCAAGGTCTGCGAACTTAGATTCCGGGATTGTGAAGTGAAAGTAGTAATCGCCTTGGTTCCGTCGCCAGCCGAGTTCCACCTCACCCGCTTTTCGACCACCCAGCTCTACGATTTTATCCTTAAGCTTTGAAGCATTGGCTTCAACATTCACCACACTCAAGGTGCCGCGATAAACAAAGCCCTTCTTTCTGGAGTCGTCAGCTTTGCTGGCTGCGGCCGCAGCGGATTCGGAGACTGTCTTTGCCGCGGAATCTGTCTGGGCTGTTTTCGTAGTTGAAACCGCGTTGGTCGGATTCTGAGTCGGAGGCGTCATTGCCCCCGCGGACTCATCCTCGAACTTTCCCATTTCATTTTTGTCGGTCGTCTGAGGAGCTTCGTGTGGAGCTAACATGGCCGACTTTGGAATCTCGGCGAGAATGACTTCTTTGCGAGATTCCTGCATGACGATTTCTTTCACTTGCGCCCAGGGGGCAAGCAGCGAAATCAGAATTACAAAGGTTACAACCGAAACGGCCTCGAGGGTCCATTTGACGAAAGGAGGCCAGTTCTCGATGCTGAATGTTTTTTTGAGCTGCGACCAATAGGTCGCCCTTTGCCCAACACTTTCAAGAAGAAGTTTAGAAAGTTCCGTATCGCTAAGCTGCTCCCAATATTTAAGGCCCATTCGAATGCGATCAAGATCTTCTTGCAAATGAGGAGCCTTTTCGATTTCTTCTTGGACCAGACGCCGACGCTCGGGATCTAAGTGACCCATGGCAAAATCAAAAAGTAGTTCTTGAGTCATAAAAGTGGAAAGCTGACGCTTTTTCATGGGTTTGCCCCGCTTTGCAAGAGCAAATGACCCATCCGTCTGGAGGCCTTCGCAAGACGATAACGAATGGTTCCCGAGGAAAGTCCAAGCGCCTCGACAATTTCAGGAACTGAGTACCGCAAGACCCCGATGAGGGCTGTCACAAAAATCTCTTCCTCGCTGGCCTCTTTGTAGAAAGCTTTCCAGGGCTCGAGCGAAATTCCGCCCGGCAGTCTCCATCCAGCATCCAGAGAGTACTTAGAAACGCCCGAACGCGACACGTTTTTCAGATCGTCCCAACCCTCGTGCAGACTTAAAAGCACAAGAGTGTCGGGGTTGATCTTCTTATCTTGTAGTTTCTTTTTTTGGCACCACAGCCAAGACTTTCGTGCGAGCTCTTTTGCGCGCAACTCATCCAAGGTCACGAAGAAGTAAAAAAGGATGAGTTTCCTAAGATGCTCTTCTTTCATGACCCTTCTTACTCAATCGTGAGTTGTTTGAGCAGGTCGATATTATCGAGAACCTTTCCTGAGCCCATCACGACGCAACTTAAAGGATCTTCAGCAATCGAAACTGGAAGACCCGTTCGTTCTCGAAGAAGAACGTCAAGATTATGCAAAAGGGCCCCGCCACCCGTGAGAACGATTCCGTTATCAACAATGTCGGACGCAAGCTCTGGTGGAGTCTTCTCAAGCGCCGTTTTCACAGCATCGACGATTTCCGAGAGAGGATCCATTAAAGAGTCATTCACTTGCGAACTTGTGATTTCGATGGTTTTAGGGGCGCCCGCGACGAGGTCACGACCTTTGATTTCCATCGTTTTTTCTTCTTCAAAGGGATACGCGTTTCCGATTTGAACTTTGATATTTTCTGCAGTTCTTTCACCGATCAACAGGTTGAACTGACGGCGAACGTAATTGACGATCGCTTCATCCAGTTTATCCCCTGCAACTTTGATTGATTTACAGTAAACGATACCACCAAGAGAAATAACGGCCACACCCGTGGTGCCACCGCCCATATCAACAACCATGTTTCCGCTCGGCTCTGTGATCGGAAGTCCCGCGCCAATCGCGGCCGCCATGGGCTCTTCAATCAAATAAACTTCGCGGGCTCCAGCTGACTGCGCCGCCTCTTTAACAGCTCGCTTTTCAACCTGTGTGATTCCATAAGGAACGCAGATGATGATACGAGGACGCATGAAGCTTTTCTTTTCGCCCATGCTCTTTCCAATGAAGTATTTCAGCATGGATTGAGTGACTTCAAAGTCAGCAATAACACCGTCTTTAATAGGACGGATCGCGACGATACTGCCAGGAGTACGTCCCAACATTTCTTTCGCTTCTTTACCGACAGCAAGTACGCGGTTCTGCAGACCACGATAATTTTTTTGAACAGCCACAACAGAGGGCTCATCCAGAATAATCCCGCGACCCTTCACGTAAACAAGCGTGTTGGCAGTCCCCAAATCGATGGCAATATCGTTCGAAAAATAGTCTGTGACTCGATCTAAAATTCCCATGTAATTCCCATTGTTTGCAAATTTACATTTCAAGTCTAGGGGCGACCCGTCCGGAGTGTCAAACCTGAATTATGGGCTCTTCCAGCGCAGTTCGCGCCGAATGTGATCATGATAACTTTCAATTTGGGTCTGGCGTTGCGAATCACTCCAACCTAACTCCTGCGAGAAAATTTGCGAGATCTTGTCGACGAACTCGAGGCCGTGTTCAGGAAGAGCAAGAAAAAGAGGAACTCGTCGAGTCATAAAATCCGTCAAATTCAAACACATCGTCGTTCGAATCGCCTGCTGGGCTTCGAGCTCCCAAATTCCCTCAAGGTTGCGACCTCTTTCAAGAATCGGCACAACTTCCGCTCCGTATCTTTCGGCAAGCCAATGAACTTCGTCCCGAGAACGTTTGAAATAGTCGGCAAGACTCGGCACCTGATGAAATGTCTGACGATACTTTTCAGCTTCCACATAGGGGTTAAGTGGTTGATTTGAGTCACCATTGCCAAATCTGACTCGATCAGCCACGGGGAATGACTCAAGGACTTTTTCCACGATCTGCTGCGACATAAGACGATAGGTCGTGTACTTGCCGCCCGCAACATACGTCAGTCCGCGCGGATCTTGCCAAATACGATGTTCACGACTGGTTTTGCTTTCGTGGTGCGCATCATCTTGAACAAGGGGGCGAACACCCGCGTAGCTCGAGACGATGTCATCTTTCTGAAGCCGCGCTCCAGGAAAGTACGCGTTCACAATTTCTAGCAGATACTTCACATCTTGCGAATCCGCCAAAACTTGATCGGGAGAAAGCTGGAAATCTGTATCGGTCGTTCCGATAATCACCATCTCATGACGAGGAATGCCAAAAACAATCCGCTCGCTTTTTTCCGCCGCCATGACAACAGCGCTCGTCAAAGGCAGTCGTTCCTTCGTAAAGGTAAGATGGATTCCCTTCGTGGGGCGCAGACACTTTGCCCAATCCTTGAAAAAGCTTTGCCCCATCTGGTCGGTCCACGGACCCACCGATCCGACAATGTGGCGTGCTTGGATTGAGAAAGACCTTTGCGTTCGCTGATCCAGAACTTGCAGCGACTCGACTTGATTGTTCGACGAGATCTTCACGCCCGTCGCTTTCACAAAGTTCGCGCAGACAGCTCCCCGTTCATGGGCCGAGCGAAGAGTTTCATGAACAAGACGATCGTCGTCCATGTAGGCATCTGAATAAACGTAGGAACCTTTCAAGCCCTCGGGCTTTAAAATCGGCATTCGGCCTAAAGAATTTTTAGCATTTAGCCGCTCATGGAATTCCGGCGCCTGAAAAAGAGAAAGGGCATCGTAAAGCCACATTCCCAGACCCATCTTGAACATTCCGACGCGGCTATTTTCATAAAGGGGAATCATGAATCGCAGATGATGCACAAGATGCGGAGCGATCTCAAAAAGCTTGGTTCTTTCATTGAGAGCTTCGAACACCAAGTTGAATTCCATATTCTCAAGATAACGAATTCCGCCGTGGATCAACTTCGAGGACCGAGACGAAGTCCCCGAAGCATAGTCCGAGGCCTCGACAAGAGCGACCTTCAGCCCCCGAAGGGCCGCATCTCGAGCCACACCTGCCCCGTTGATTCCGCCCCCCAAGATCACCAGATCAAATTTTTCCTGGGCAAGTCGGCCTAAATTTTCTTCGCGTGTCCGCGCCGAGAAATCCTTCATGTCTTACGCCTTTGTGGTCTTCACGAAAACAGCCGTTTGCGACCAGGGCTGCGGCTTGAGATTGGAAATCGCATTCTGCAAGCTCGAGGTGTTCGGGAAATAGACTCTTTGAAAATGTTTTTCTTTAGAAAGCCGGTAGGCCAGATCACATAGCTCATCGCGGGCCTGCAAGGATGAGTAAGAAAGATGCTCCACCCATAAAGACTGAGTCTGCCCCTCAAAGAACACAAGGGGCTGTGCTAAAAAATAGGCCACGAGAGGGCCTTCCACTGCGTCCTTTTCTTTGAGCGCCGTGTTCTTCACAACAAAGCACCAGCCATTCGGAAGGTAGTGCTCCAAAGATTCCTGGCGCCATTTCGCCTGCCAACCGAGCATCTCTCGTTCCATTTCGTCGGCAACGGTTTCTTGGAGCTTTTTTCGCTCGTAGTCTTGAATATCGGCTAGATCACTTAGCGTCGCGATACGAAAAAAAAGACTCATGGGTCGCGCTCTCCTTGTCAGGACACGTAACCTATTTCATACTAGGGCCCTGTGAAATACAAAGATTTTTCCCCCGACATCTGGCAAAAAATTAAGGTCGCGACTGCCAAGGCCAAGCAGTCACAATCTCAACCGGTGGCCGCCTTTGACGCCGATGGAACCCTCTGGGATACGGATCTGGGTGAGGCGTTCTTTGATTTCTTGATCGATCGCAAACTCGTCAAGCTACCCCAAGATCCTTGGGCCCAGTATGAACACATGAAGACTCTCGACAAACCAGCAGCCTACCTTTGGCTGGCACAGATTTGCCAAGGGCATCCGATTGAAACTATTCGGAAGTGGGCCCAAGAGTCCGTCGAGACCTTTAAGCCCCTTCCAGTCTTTGAGCCCCAGAAAAAACTGATCGAATACTTCCTTTCGGAAGGGGTTCGAGTTTTTATCGTAACAGCTTCCATTAAATGGGCCGTCGAACCTGGCGCGAAGTACGTGGGCCTTACGCCTGACGATGTGATTGGAATCGAAACCCATGTGAAAAACGGCCTTGTGACGGATCAGCAAAAGGGCGAGATTTCCTACCGCGAAGGTAAAGTGAAAGCTCTAAAGGTATTCACGAACGATCAGCTTCCCTTTTTCTCAACCGGAAATTCTGAAGGCGACGAGACTCTTCTTGAGTCCGCGACCCATTTGAGTCTTGCGGTTTCGGCCTCGCGCCGGGATGACCATCTTTTCCGGACTGAAGCGAATCTTTTAAAGCTGGCTCAGAAAAAAGGCTGGCTGGGTCATCGTTTCGTCGATGATGGCCCTTGATGAAACTGACAAAAGGCCATCTTCAAGGTTTTTGGGCTTATGTCATTTGGGGCGTGTTCCCTGCCTACTGGAAATACTTGCAGCACATCTCGCCTGTCGAAACCCTCTACCACCGAATTCTGTGGGGCTGCGCTTTTCTTGGCATCCTTGTTTTTGTTCACAAGCGCTCCAGCCCAAAAGTGGTCTTCTCTTTATTGCAGAAGAACTTTTTTTACGTCCTTCTTCTTGCAATTTTGATCGCGGCGAACTGGTACATTTATGTTTATGCGGTGAACACGAATCAAATTCTTCAGGGGAGCCTTGCTTACTTTATTTCCCCACTTTTGACGATCGTCATGGGGGCCTACTTTTTTGGTGAGACTTTGACAACGAATATGAAGGCGGCCTCTGTTATCGCAGGCCTTGGAGTTCTCGTCTTGATCTTAATGAGCTCGGGCTTTCCGTGGATCGCCCTGAGTCTTTCGTTCTCGTTTGCTTTCTACAGCGTGGTGAAAAAGAAAATTCACTTGGGCGGGCTTGAGTCCTCTTTCTTAGAAAGTTTTGTACTGGCTCTACCTGCCATTTTTTTGGCAACTCAGATGCGAGTTCAATCGACGGTCCCGTTTTCAGGAACGGACTGGGCCCTGTTGATCGGCGGCGGGGTCGTGACATCCTTACCGATTCTGCTGTTTTCACTCTCGACCCGCTCGATTCCCTTCAACCATTTGGGAATCTTGCAATTTCTTTCACCCTCACTGCAATTCTTGGTTGGGTTCTTTATCTATGACGAACCCGTTGCTTGGACCAAATGGATCGCCTTTGTTTGCGTTTGGATGGGCGCAGGGTTGTACTTGAAAGAGATCCTATCCCCGTGGCCTCGGTCACAAAGTAAGACTTAGTTCGAGAATAAAATTTGAGTCGCCAGCCCTAATCCAGCGAGATCAGTTGAAACTGAACCAGGAAGGTGGCCTCTTGATTCGAATTGTCCCGCCCGTAGATTTTCAGCCCCACTTCAAATGACAGCATATCCAGCAGCGAAACGCCGATAAGGGGCTGCGTGAACCAGTCAGGACAAGCATAAGCGGGAACAAACTTTCTGTTGCTGGAACAGATTTCATGATGGGATTGGAGTGGATGATTGTAGCCAATGCGGACTCCGATTTCGGGTTGATACCAAAAATCCGAGGATGAGGTCCAAATCATTTTGTAGGCGGCGAAGGGTCCAAGTGAGGCAATATCCTCCTCTGAGGTCAGATAACTCGAGAGTCCGGTCGCCATAACACCAAACCCGATGACGCTCCAAGGTCGGCTTCCGCTTTCATTGAGCAAATGATTATAGGAGTACTGAAGATGCGATCCAACACCGAAAAGATTCTTTTGGTTCACGGGTGCATAACTAAGACGATTGAGGATTGCGTTCGCTTCGTTTTCACCGAGTAGCGATCCGTTCTCTCCGGAACTCAACAGTCGCCGGATCGAAGGCTGCAGCTTTCGTCGCATAATGCTTTCCAGTTTTTCATTAGGAAAGCTTTTATGCTCAAATTCGTAGTCGAGTTCAGATAAACGTCGGGAAAAGAAATCCAGATCCGACTCGTTGCCCTGATCCTGCAAAAATGAGAGCACCTTTGAAGTTTTTGGCTGCTTCATTTCTTTTTCGATGTCGGCTCGCAGAGTCTTCATATCCAAAAGATTGCAGAGTTCATACTCTTCTGCGGGAGAGCTGCGAACACAGTTGCGAATCGCCATCTCTAAATTTACCTTGGCCAAACGGCGAAATGTCGACTGATTCAGCGAGCGCACGCAAGACGCCGCTGACACATCTTGCTTCATGTAGATGTCATGAAGGCAGAAGAAGGGTTGCCAGGTTTCAGAATCCTTTACCGAGGCATAATCTTGCTTGCGGCCCAAGAAGCTATCTTCGAGAAAATAATTGGCATCGAACATCCCTGCGTAGAAGTCATAGTGACGAAAGCCGCGATCTACGAACCCCGAAAAGGCATAGTAGTATCTTGAAGACTTGAGCAAGATCGGCTGATTTGAGTAGGTCCGCTTCAAAATTTCAGGGTCTCGGTGAAAGAACTGTGAAATTCCGTCATTTCTTGATGTCGAAACAAAATCGCTGAGGAGTGAGGCCGTGTAATCCAAAAAGGATTTTGTTTCTTGTTGGGGCTCAGGGGCCTGGGGAATGCCCTGATCTCCCAAAGTCAAAACGGCAAAGATCGTCTTCTTTCTTTCAACCGCCGGCAAAAGGGCATTTGAAATTCGATAGGCAAGATAAACGGGAGTGTTGTCAAAGATTCCCCCATCAATAAACTCAGCTGTTTGAACCCGGTCTGACGTGCAGGCTTGGGCGGGCTTGGTGGATTCAAAGTCGCAGTAGGTGAGCATCGCAGAAGGAAAAGCCAGCGGGAACTGGGCCGAGGCCGTAAAGACAGATTCCAAAAGGGAGTAGTCATCAAAGCCTTTTTGATTGAATGGCAGATACAGCTGGTGACCATCCTTTTCGTTCAGTGGAAAATTGGACAGTCGGGGTGCTTTCCCCAAGCCTTGACCCTGGATACGGATCACAAAAAACTCGTGGTGCCTTGAGTAGCTCAAGCCTGGACGAACTTTGATCGCCACAGGTTGCTTGCGAGTGACGGCAATCCCAAGGACCAAGTCACAATCTTCCGAAAGGCCCTTCATGAAATCTTGGCGGATCTGATCAGTGCAGGCTTTCAGGCCCACGCGATTGAAGAGGGCCGTGGAGGAAACTTTTTCGGGATCTGCCAGCTGGTCTATTCCAAGTTCGGTCCACATCTTCCAGTTCAGTGTCTCGGTGATCACAGGAGTGGCTGGCTTGCACATGCTTAACACCGAGATCAATCCATTGATCGCGCCCGCCGAGGCACCGGTGACGATTCGTAGGTTCAAGTTTTTTTGCTGGCGCAGTTGGTGATTCAAAAGATAGAGAAATCCGGCCTAGTAGCTTCCTAGAGACACGCCTCCGCTGAGGGTCAGGGCGAGAGGTGTCCTTTCCTTCGTCAACACGAATTGCGGCGTTTGCGCCGACACGGAGAATGTGAAGAGCAAAGGAGCAACAGGGATTAGACTTCCTCTGACAATCAAGACTTTGAAAAAAGCAAAACACGCTTGACGATCAAGTCCACTTGATACTTTACCCACAATAATTTTTAGCAAGTCCACTCCTAGACACTCGAGCTCTCATAACCAGAACTGAAAGCCTAGCTTATCGAATGGCGCCCGGCGGGCTACCGCTTGGGTGGTGTGTTATGTTTGTGGGTTCCAGCCTAAGGTTGGCCTTCTGCCCACAAAGAGACAGCTCCTAAATTTCCAAATCTTTCACTTCTTTAGGTGCGGACTTCGTCATCACTTCGCAGCCTGAGGACGTCACGACGACGTTGTCCTCGATCCGAACGCCGATTCCGCGAAGTTCAGCAGGGGCTGACATATCTCCAGCAGGGATGTACAGCCCGGGCTCGATCGTGAAACACATGCCGGCCTCGATGGGACGGGCTTCGCCAGCCTTGGTCATATAGAGTCCTGAATCGTGAACATCCAATCCCAAATAGTGACCGACACCGTGAGGGTAGTACTTACGGTGTTGATTCGCGGCGATCAGCTCGTCGCGACGGCCGGACAAAAGCTTCAAATCAATCATCGCCTCCGTCAAAAGTTCCGAGGCCGTGTCGTGAAGCTTCTTGAAGGGAACCCCAGGCTTCACCATGCCGATCAAAGTTTTCTGCACCTCGAGGACGCGGGTGTAAACTTCCAGTTGGGCCTTTGAAAAGCGCTTACTGACTGGAAAAGTTCGCGTGATGTCGCCGGTGTAGTAGTTGTACTCGGCGCCCGCATCGATCAAAAGAAGATCGCCATCTTTGCAGACCTGATCGTTGAAATTATAGTGCAGTGTCGTCGCCGAGGCGCCAGAAGCCACGATGTAGTTGTAACCTTCGCGAGCGGCACCGCGGTTCATGAACTCGTAGGACAGTAACGCTTGCACCTGGCGCTCAGTCATGCCGGGCTTAGTCTGGCGGATGGCGGCTAAGTGACCCTGAGCCGTGATCTCGCAGGCCTTGCGCAAATTCTCAAGCTCGACTTCTTCCTTGATCACGCGGAATTCTCCCATGAATTCGGTCACATCATGAAGACTGATCAAGCCATAGCCAGATCGACCGTATCCACGTCGGAGTTTTTCAAGAACGTCCATGACCTTGGCATCAAGGGCCGAATCTTTACGATGATGATGGTAAAGACCGTCATAGCCCTTCAAAAGCTCGGCCGTTCGCTCTTCAAATTCATCGATCGGATAGACCTGTTGAATCTGAAACTGCGTCTGAGCTTCTTGAGGACCGTAACGAAAGCCATCCCAAGTCTCACGCTCGGGATTTTTTCGGCGAACGAACAAAACTTCCTGAGGATTTTTGCCAGGCAAAAGCAAGAGAGCACTTTCAGGCTCTTCGAAACCTGTCAGGTAATAAAGATTTGAATCCTGACGGTAAGGATAGTGAACATCATCATTGCGGATGTATTCAGGGTGAGCCATCACCAACAAGGCCTTCGAGCCTAGCTTCGCCAAGACTTTGTCGCGACGTCGCTTAAAGATTTCTACGTTCTCTGTTGGTTTTCTCATAACATCTCCACTCATTCTTCGACCCAGTCGCCCGGCCTGCCCCGCGAAGGGGTGATCAACACTTCGAAACTCTATAGCTTCTCAACAAGTTTATCAACAAAGCTGGTTGACTGCTCCATTCCTAATTCTATCAGATCTTGACGGTCTTTAAAGTCGCCTAACCTTTTGGATCCCATGACAAAATCTAATCTTTCATGCACCCCAGGCCACTTTCGCTTCATATCGTAACCTAGCTCAAGCCAATTGACGGGTTCCGACAAGTCCAATTGCCCCAGCACATTGACGAAAACGATGTAATTTGCACCCTGTGAGCGAAGGTACTCGATCGCGGCGGGAACTTCACGGACAGCCGCAAGTGTCTTTTCAAAGGGCGCTGCAAGTGGAGGATAGGCTAGGCAAAAAGGGAGCAGCTGATCAAGCCGTCCACGCGCCATCATGAAAACTTGGGATTTTCGAAGATTCAAAGACGGACAACCAAAAGGAATCTTCATGTCTTCCGCCTTCGCTGAAGCTAGATAGGCTTGAAGGGGATTGAGGGCTTTTCGGATGTCATCCTGTCCTTGGGAAAACCAACCTTGATCAATGCCCTTGAGCTTTGACAGTTGCCACTCGGTCTCGTGAGCCGATCCTTTGACGGCGTAGCTTGCGGCGACTAGGGCTCCCCACTCGAGTCCTACAATTGCATGCACCGGAACTCGACGAGCTTGTAGCTGTTTTAAAAATCCAATGTGGGCAAACGTTCGAGCACTCCCCGGCCCCAGTATCACGCCAAGTTTAAGTTGGGCGCGAGTGGGAACGGGCGGGGGCAAAGTCTCTTGGGGTACCGCTTGAGGCAGATCCGCCGTTGGACGCGATCCCGAATCGACCTGAGGTCCTGGCTCTGTTTGAGGCGGTCGGGTTTGGCAGGCCAACAAACTTGAAAGGGAGAAAATCAGAATCAATTTTTTCATGTAATAACCCCTACGACTTTCTTCTTCGCGTAGACAAAAAATTCTTGGTTTCCATCCCGACCCTCAAGTTCCGAGGGAAAATAATCTACGACTTCCATGTTGAGATTTTTAAGACCCTCAACGATTTCGCACTTCACCACTGTAAATAACGACTCTTCGGTCACGATCCCGCCCTTGGCCAATTTCTGAGGGCCCAACTCAAACTGCGGTTTCACAAGAGCGAGAAAATCTCCGCCGGCCTTTAGATAAGGCAAAGTGGAGTGCCAAAGAATCTTTTGCGAAATAAAGGACACGTCCATGACGATTCCATCAAAGCCTTCGTCGGGAAAATGGGCGGTGACAATCGGAAGGTTTTGTAACTCGCGAGCGTTGATGCCTTCAAAGGCAATTACACGATCGTGTTTCTTGATCTTGTCATGAAGTTGTCCGTGACCTGTGTCCAGGCCGACGACGACTTCAGCGCCCCGCTGAAGAAGGCAGTCTGTGAAGCCGCCGGCGGATTGGCCCACATCCAAGAAGAGCCTTCCCTGAACCGGCAGCTTGAGTCTTTCAAGGGCTCCTTCAAGCTTAAGTCCCGCTCGGCTAACGTACTTTCCGAGCTCGTTTGAAACCAGAACTACTCGAGTCTGATCGTCTATCGTGTGGGACGGTTTTGCATCGATGATATCACCTTTGACAAAGACACGAACATCCCCGCGCTCGATCATCTCTTGAGCTTTTGTGCGCGAAGCGGCCCATCCCATTTGTACCAGGTATTGATCTAGTCTCATTTCGTTCGGCTCGTGTTGTAGTCCACCATGTTCAGCAATTTTACGCTCGGCTTTTGAAGTTTGTTCAGATAGGTCTTTGCTTTCACGCTAATATCATGCAAAAGCGTCTCGGTTTTTTCGGTTCCGATCAGGGCAACAAAATTCTTGGTCTCTTCCCCACCCTCTTGAGCGTCTAAAAGATCATCTTTAATCTGGAAAGCAAGCCCCAGATTTTCACCGTAAAACTTAAGCGCAAGAAGATCGTTGCGACTCGCGCCACAGGCGATTCCGGCCCCTTCAAGCGCAACCCGAATGAGTTGCCCCGTTTTCAGTTTGTGAATGGAAATAAGTTTTTCAGCGTCCACCGGGTTTTTGTCCGCTTGCATATCTTCGACTTGCCCCGAGATCATGCCCTGAAGCCCGCTGGCCGCGCTTAAGCGATCCAGCAGTTGAATCGCCACGTCGGGCTCTGTCTGATAGAATTTGCAAACTAGAGCAAAGGCCTCTGTTAAAAGCGCGTCGCCCGCAAGCAAGGCGATGGATTCTCCATAAACTTTATGATTCGTTGGGCGACCCCTTCGAACATCGTCATCGTCCATGCAGGGCAAATCATCATGAATCAAACTGTACGTATGAACCATTTCGACAGCGCAAGCCCAGGGCAGGACTCGCATCGGATCGGCTTCGTAGTGATTGGCCACCATCATCGCCAGCATCGGGCGAAACCGTTTTCCCCCGCCATTAAGGGAATACATCACAGAGTCCAAAAGAATCTTCGGAGCTCGAAAATTTTCGGTTCGATAAATATCAAAATGAGTGGTGGCGAAGTCCTCGATGCCTCGAGCCCATCGCTGAAGCTCCTGGTCCCACATTCTATTCGCCTTCGGACGCTTGGAAGTCCTTCAGAACAGGACGACCCTCACCGTCGAATTCTACGAGCTGCTTCACTTTCGCTTCTGCCTGTCCAAGCTGAGTTTGGCACTCACGAGACAGTTTCACGCCCTCTTCAAAAAGTTTTAAAGACTGTTCCAAGGCGAGTTCGCCCTTTTCCATCTTCTGGACGATTTCTTCAAGTCGGCTTAGCTTTTTTTCGAAGTCCACGTATTCTCCTTTGTGACAGACATCACTTTGACTTGCGCTTGTCCCTCGGCCAACACAAGTGTCAGAACATCATCGCGTTTTAAGTCCTGATGGTGACTGATGACTTTATCTTCTTTCAAAACAAGTGAATAACCACGTTCGACAACATTCAAGGGACTTAATGAGTTGAGAACCTGCATTTGGTTCTGAAGTCGAAACGCTTTTTTCTGAAAATTATCTTTCCACGCCTGGGCAAATCGAAGCAGGAGAACTTGGTAAGCCGCCTGCTTTTCTTGAATGACGTGATGAGGAGACTTGAGTTGTTGAGTCAGCAATTCCACGCGATAACGTCGATCGCGGAAAAGATTTTGTGCAGCCAGGGTCAATCGGTCTGACAAATCGTCGTTACGAAGAATCAAATCTTGGATCCGTTTTTTCGGATCCACTAAAAGTCGGCTAAGATGCGAGAGTCGCTCCGTAGCCACGCCAAACGATCTTTGCCATGAAAGAGTCAAACGACGAGCCAGTTGTTGCAAACGGTTGAGCGTCTCCGAGTGGCTTTGCGCGACAAGTTCTGCAGCTGCACTGGGTGTAGGAGCGCGCAGATCCGCCACGAAATCTGCAATCGTGAAGTCGATCTCATGCCCAACGGCGGAAATCACGGGGATCGGACTAGCCGCAATCATGCGCGCTAGTCCCTCATCGTTGAAACCCCACAGGTCTTCAATTGAACCCCCACCGCGACCGATAATAATCACATCCGTGTCGGGCAGCTTCTGGGCTTTCAAAAATCCTTCGCATAAGCTTGGCACAGCGGCCTCGCCCTGGACAATGGCGGGCACAAGAGTGACCTGCACATGAGGGGCACGCCGAGACAGAATATTCAAAATATCACGAATAGCCGCACCGGTCGGCGAAGTCACAATTGCCACGTGTCGCGGAAACTGCGGAATAGGACGCTTGCGCGCGGATTCGAAAAGACCTTCCGCTTTGAGTTTCTGCTTAAGTTGTTCGAAAGCGCGCTGAAGAGCGCCCGCGCCGACAGGTTCCATCATGTCACAGAGAACCTGATAGGTCCCGCGAGGTTCATAAACTGAAACGCGCCCGCGCACAATGACTTCCATTCCATCAACAGGTTTGAATTTAAGCCGGGAATTCATGCCGCGAAACATGACCGCGCTGATCTGCGACTTCGAATCTTTCAGGCTAAAATAGAAGTGCCCCGAAGAGTGCGCCTTGAAATTTGAAATTTCTCCTTTGACCCAGACTTGGGAAATCTGACCCTCGAGCAACTGTTTGATTGTCAAGTTTAATTGCTCGATTGTCAGAACCGACATCTGTTCATTTTGAGATTTCAAGTCGGAAACAGCGGCTGTCGTCATAAGCTCCAGTTTCTAGGCTAAGAAACCAGTCATTTCAAGCGAATACGCTCAGGCTCATAAAGTTCCGGCAGAATCTCGACCTTTTATTTTCAAGAAACAAGGCTGGGTTGATTGATTAATCTTTCGAGAATGCTAGAATGAGTGCAGGTCCGTTGATGTAAAACTCAACGAAAATAACCTTACAAGCACAAAATCGGGGACTGTCCCTGACGATGGTGTGCAGGCCCACCTTGTAGTGGGAAGCCTAAAGTCGTTATCATGGTCACCCACCTGGAGCCAAGAGGTTATGTTTCAGAGTGTTCTGCGGACCTTTTTTTTTGCGCAAAGCGGACTTTTCCTATTTCCACCCGACTCCTCAGTATCAGGCGGGTGCCGTGACGGATTTGAAGGCGTTAATCCAAGCCCTGAAAGGCTCTCGCATCTGGGTGGTTTCGGACATTATTCAAGGAGCAGGAGTCCGCCCTTTTCATTTTCACAAGATGGGTCTTGATATCGCTTGCGGCGGAAGCCACAAATTCATGTGCTCTGGGTACGGCTCAAGTTACATGCTTGTGAAAAAGGAACGACTCGCCGATTTAAATCCTTTGGAGTTTGGAGCCATGACATTTGGCACTCCCGAAACGGAAAAAAGTTTTGATCGCCCTACACGAACGGCAGCGAAAAAATTTGAACCCGGCTCGAAAGCGATGGTCGAGGCCATCGCAATGAAGTCCACATTGGATCTGTTTTCATCTGTCGGAATCGACGCAATTTCCGTTGAGGCCTGCCGACTTGCGGAACTACTTCGACAGGGTCTAGCCGCGCGGGACTGTGCGCTTCACTCTCCGCCCCAAGAGCACATCGTGAATTTCTTGCCCCCACGCGGAAAAAGTCCTGAGGAAATGAGCTCTCGACTGATCAAAGCCCGCATCAGTTGCGTGCGTCGGGGCCCTGGGATTCGGCTTTCACCCCACGCCTTCAATACGGAACAGGATCTGCAGGCGGTCTTTGACGTTATCGATTCTTGGACGACTTAATTCCAAAAATTTCGGCGATCCGGTGTCGACGAAAATCAAAAATATTTCGCACATCCTTCCTCACTAACCAGTGAGCAGAAAGCCAACCCAAGTAGCCCACCGGCAAACGATAGCGAACTCGATCCGTCATCAAAGTGCCCAAGCCCAGATCCTCGAAACTGTGCGTATGATGCCAAAGTTTGTAGGGACCCTTCAGGGCGGTGTCGACAAATTTCAAGGGCGGGCGCCACTCTTCAATGCGAGTTCTCCAGCGCACGGGAACCCCGCGAATCTTAAGTTTGTAATTGATCAGTGTTCCCTCTTGCATTTCGGGCGTACTGATATCCAGAACGATAAAATTCAGAAGTTCTGGCGTGATCGATTCAAGATTCTTGGCATCTGCAAAAAAGGGGAAGATTTCTTCCTTTTTCTTCGGTATAAATTGCTTCGAGACGAGGATCTCTTCGCCTTGTGAATGGGGCGCAAGAAGGTCCTGAAGCGCCTCTTCCAAACCGTTAAATTGGAATTTGTAACCCAGATCTTGGGCCCTTTTTGAAGACACTTTTTGCGACGCAAGTAAAACCACGGCGAGTTCACCAAAAAGTGTTTTCAGAGCGAGTTTGGGTACATTCGGGGCGCGCATCCGTTTCAACGTTCGCGCGAGAATCGTTGAGAACTCAATATTTCGAACAGGCTTGGGGGCCACAAAGTTCACAGCGCCATGAATGGACGTATCTTCAACAACCTTCACGAAAAGGCCTACGATATCGCGAATGTGGATCCAGCTCATCCACTGCTGACCGTTTCCAAGCGCACCCCCGACACCCGCCTGAAAAGGCGTCAGCATTTCCGCGAGAGCTCCCCCTTGGGTGGACAGAACAATTCCAATACGAGCTTTCACCACTCGTGAAAATCCCTTTTGACTGGCTCGATCAACTTCACGTTCCCACTGCACGCACACATCCGGTAAAAATCCTTCACCGGGTTTTGCCTCTTCATTTAGAGTCTCGTCGGCGCGATCGCCATAGAAGCCAATTGCCGACGCCGACACGAGAGTCGGTGGGGCCTTCTCGAAAGATTGCAGAAGATTTTGCGTGCTGCTCACACGAGAATCTAAAATTTTTTGTTTATGCTCAGGGGTCCAGCGTTTTTCTGCGACTCCTTCGCCAAGAAGGTGGATGACAGCATCAAGGCCCCGCGTTTTCGTTGCATCCAAAGGGCCTTGAGTGAGGTCTCCTTCGATCACTTCGCAGGGAAAGGGTGCTTGTAAGATAGCTTTTTCTCGTGAGCGAGAGACCAGAAGAATTTGGTGTCCACGGCGAACAAGTTCGAGCCCCAATTCCTGACCAATAAGCCCCGTTCCGCCGGTCATCAAGATCTTCATAGACACCTCGTCTTTGGTTTAAATCTGATTGAACTATCGTTTTCTCTGAGCGACAAGGATAATTTCGGACTACGGCACCGCTTCTTGTTTGTTAGCTTGAAATGAAAAGACTCTCGACAGTCTTGTTCAAATTTTTTCCGCTGTCTAAAAATGAGCGAACAACCTTTTGGCGGTTCTCAGAATGAAACAAGGCCGCATGCCTCAATGAGAGAATCGACTCGGCTTTCATAAAAAATCACGTCGAGTTGTTCGATAATAGGGGGAGTGGATTCGTTCTTTCAACGCGCCTGGGGTGCACTTTTTTTGATTTGGATCCTTGGAGCCTGCGGCGAGGTGGTGACCACTTCGAGCAAAACGGACAATTCGGTTCCAGAGCCGGCCTATTGCGCGGCAAACTCGATCCCAGTCTCAGGAACCCCTGTCACGATTACCGGTTTACAGGCGAATTATTCGTACTACCCTTATTTGGCAACAAATCCACCGGCAAACTTGTCAACTTCCCTCGCGACTCGGGGAATCCCTTTCGCCGAGGTGGTCATCACCAACTCGAGTGGCACGATCGTCCAATGTTCAGAAACAAATGCCTCGGGTTCTATCACCAATTTTCAAATTCCAAAAGTAGTTGGAACCTACACTGTGACGGTTCGCTCGCGAGCTTTTAATAGCAAAGCGCGTGTGAGTGTTTTGAATGACATCACTTCAAACAGTCCTTACGGAGTCACGACAACTTTTACGATTGATGGTTCCGAGGGTGCTACTAAGACTGTGGCTTCGACAATTCTAGCCTCCGGTGCGGCAAGCCCTAATCGCGAGGGGGCGGCCTTCCATATTCTCTACAACCTTTATCTGGCCAATGAGTATTTGAGAACTGAACTTGCAAACCCGTCTTTCGTCACCGAAAAAGTGACGGCCTACTGGAAGAATGGCTTTAACCCAGGATCCTATGTGGGGACTTCGAGTGGATTGTCGTTCTATATTCAGGGCTCTCGAGAGCTTTATATTCTTGGCGGCTCGAACGGCAACTCGACGAGTTCGGATACGGATCATTGGGATGATTCTGTTATTCTGCACGAGTTTGGCCATTTCCTCGAAGACGTCTACTCTCGCTCGGACTCTCCGGGCGGCTCACATAACGGAAACTTCATTATCGATCCTCGCTTAGCATGGAGCGAAGGTTGGGCCAACTTCTTTCAGGGTGCGGTCATCCGATCTGTTGATACGACTCGTGGCCGCTATTACGTGGATACTATCAATGGATCAGTCGCAATCCGATTCGACATGGGCGCGGACGGCGGTGCTGCTGGAACAATGGATCGCGTGACCCAAGCTGGTGAAGGAACTTTCCGCGAGGTTTCCGTTTCGCGCACACTCTGGAAAACCATTGTGCCCGCGGGGGTACCGACGGCCCCAGCTGGTGGGTCTGTTCCGTTCATCGCGATTTGGGAAGTCTTCACAGATACCGTCAATGGACTTCGAAACCCTCTGAACTTCTTTCGAAATATTGGTTTGTTCAGTCAGTACCTGAACACAAAGATTGCAACCTCATATCCCGGAAATGTGGCCGCTTGGAACGCCATTCTTGTGAACGAATGGCAAAATACAAACACCAAAGACTACGCGAACCCGGTTTCTGCATCGGATACTTGTACGACGTTCACTGCTGGAAATATGGGAATTAATTTAAGCCCTGTGATTGATGGCACTTTTGCAAGTCTAGCTCGATCAAACTTGCTTCGTTCAAATGACTTCTATCTTTACTATTACGCTGGTGGCGGCGGTTCCATTTCTATGAGCTATTCGACCACCGCTCCACCTACCACGGCAACGAATGGTACCAATCACATCGATCTGGATCTCTATCTCTATCAAAACGGCTATCTTTACCAAGAGGATGCTCTGGAGGCCCTTGGCCAATCGACGGGAACCGTAGCCGGAAAGTCAGATCGCCAATTTGGAGTCACCGAGAACGGAACGGAGTCCATCTCTCTCGGAGGGTTAGCTCCCGGGTATTATCTTTTGAACGTGAAAGCGAACACCTTCAATCGAACTTCTTCTCAAGTGAATGGAACCGCCCGCTATACTCTTCAACTTATTCAAGGAAGCACTCAATGGCTATGCCCTCAGTTTTAAAGAAATCATTGATGATGACGGCCCTGCTTGCCCTTGGTTGGCTGGCGGGTTGGGGACTTTCTGATAGGTCTGACAAAGCTGAACGGGCTGTAAAACTGAGAACACTGGCAAGCGTCCAAGCTCGATCAACATATAAAATGGAAAAGCATTTGATGCCGGTGCATGTGGAGCTAATTGGACCCGAGCAGTTTCCAGAGGGATCTTATGAGCCCGTTGTTCTGCGAGCCAAACTTCGAACCCCCTTCCAGAACTTTCAAACTCTGAACTTCGAGTGGCTTCTGCCGGAGGATGTTCAAGTTTTGAGTGGCCAACGACAAGGTCAAATCCTAAACCCTGTCGCCGACCAAACCTACGAAATTCAAATTGAGCTACAGAACTTCGATCGCCAGTATCGCAAAGAGCTCACGTTAAGAGCGACCGTGCGTGATTCGAATGGTCTTCAGCTTCTGAACACCGCTATCATGACAAGCCGACCTGAAGACTCGATGGAGCATTTGGCGCCAGTCATGATGGTTAAGGCTCAAGAAGCTCGTTCGCGACAACCGGCTTCCGAAGATTCCGAAAAATAGCGCGATCGAAATCGAACAAATCCGCAAAAACAGTCGAAAAACCCGCGGGCCCCGAGAGAGCTCGCAGGGCGAACTTACATCGGAATGACTTCAACCGACGGATTGAACTCGTCCCGAAGGATGGATTCGATCGCCATCAAAGTGCCCGTCGTCGAGCTTGGGCACGTTCCGCAGGCCCCTTCGTAATAGACATAAACTTTGTTTTCTTCGTACTTGAGAACCGTAATGTCACCGCCGTCCCCTTGCAGTCCCGGGCGAACCGTTCGATCCAGAATAGCCTCAATCTTTTGAAGCTCGGGAGAAAGCCCTTCACGCGCTTTTTTCTTTTCGTCAGCTACTGTCTGATTGGGATTATGAACGGGCATCCGTGTTTGAATGACCGAAATCACACTCGAATGCATGGCTTCGGCATCGACATCAAAGTAATACGTGACCGTGATCACATTCTGAAAAAAGTGAACCTGGCGCACACCCGCGACGGCAAAAAGTGACGACGCCAGAGTATTATGAGCCGCCTCTTCGGGCGTTGAATAGGTCGCTTTTCCATCATTCAAAACGGGTTTGTTCAAAACATACTTCCACGCGTTGGGATTGGGTGTCGCCTGAACTTTGACCAGCGTCTCTTGAGTCGACTGAGAGTCCATCATAACAAAAGCTCCTTCGCCTTCAGAACCCCGTCGTAGAGCTTCTGAACATCATGAAGATCATTATAAATTGAAAACGAGGCTCGCAAACATCCCGTGATCCCCAAGCGATTCATCAGGGGTTGAGTGCAGTGGTGCCCAGCTCGAACGGCAATCCCCATCTCATCCAGCACCTGGGCCACATCAGAATGGTGAGCCCCTTTTAAGTTAAAGGCGAGAATCGGCGCCTTCTTCCGGGCCTGCCCGTAAAGAACGACTTCGGGGATTGAAGATAAGCGACTCGTGGCCTCTCGTAAAAGGACCTGTTCCCAATCGACGATGTCATCCCAGCCCACAGTCTCAATAAAACTAAGGGCGGCATCCAATCCAATGGCCCCTTCGATATGGGGAGTTCCCGCTTCAAATCGCAAGGGAACATCATTAAAAGTCGTTTTCTCAAGAGTGACTTGCGAGATCATGCTTCCCCCGCCTTGATAGGGCGGAAGCTCATCAAGAATCGCCTTTTTTCCGTAAACGATTCCGATTCCCGTGGGGCCAAAAACCTTGTGAGATGAAAAAACAAAGAAATCGAGATCGAGCTTCTGAACATCGACATGCGCTTGAGTGACGATTTGAGCTCCATCAATGACGACATAGGCCTTCGATTGTTGGCGAACAATCTGTACGATGTCGGCGATTGGCGTGATCGTTCCCAGAGTGTTCGAGCAGGCGGTTAGTGCCACAACCTTCGTGCGAGGGTTCACTTTCTTTTTCAGATCTTCCAGATCCAGTTCGCCATTATCATGGATCCGAACAGCCCGAACAATCAGGCCCTTTCTTTCCTGCAAAAGATGCCAAGGAACGATATTCGCATGATGTTCCATTTCCGAGATTAGAATCTCATCACCCTTCGATATTTTTGAATTCCCAAGAGTATCGGCGACAAGATTCAGGGCTTCGGTTGTACCCCGAACAAAAATAATCTCATCCGAGCTAGCAGCCCCCACAAATTTTGCTACATGTTGACGGGCCTTTTCATAATTTTCTGTCGTGCGCGCGCTCCATTGGTAGCCACCACGATGAACGTTCGACGCTTCCTCGGCGTAGAATTTTTGAATGCGATCAATCACCACTTGAGGTTTCAGCGTTGTGTTTGTGCTGTCCAAATAAATAAAATCCTGCCCCCGAAACTTCTGTTTCAAAGCGGGGAACTGTTCTCGGATTTTCTTCATTCGGGCTTCAAGATTCATAAATTCCGAATCCCTTCAAACTGAGCAAGTTTCTGAACCAAACTCTGACTGACTCGAGTGCGAAGTTCTGCATTTTCAAGACGTTCCACAAGATCCATGACAAAAGCTTGGGCCAAAAGCTGCGTGGCAGGGCCGCGCTTAATTCCACGACTTTGAAGATAAAACAGCTCTTCGCTTTGCAATTGCCCAATCGTCGAACCATGGGACGCCTTCACATCATCGGCGAAAATTTTGAGCTCAGGTTTAGAGTTGATCTCCGCTTGCGGGCTCAGAAGAAGATTCATGTTCAGCTGCTCGGAATTGCCTTTCTGCGCGTCCTGGGCAATATAGACGTGTCCGTTAAACACGCCCCGCGATTTTCCGTCGAGAACTCCCTTGTAAACCTGATCCGAATGACTTCCCCCGACGTGATGACGAATTCGCGTGTAATGATCTGACTGTTGAGATTCGCTCAAGGCATACAAACCCAAAGTTCGAGCTTCAGCACCTGAACCCCGAATATTGACTTCAAACTCACTTCTGGATTGCAGGGCCCCAAGGGCCACAACAAGGCTTGTAAAATTCGAATTCTCGGCGAGCTCGATTTGAGTCTTCGAATAATGAAAACTTCTTAAGTTATAATCTTGAATCTGAACGTACTCCGCTTTGGCCCGAGAGCCCAAATGAAGCTCCGTTTGAAGCGTCGTGAAAGACTCAAGCTGGTCCTGTTGAACTGAACGCTCAAGAAGGGTCACAGAGCTTTCGGCTCCGACTTCAATCCGAAGGGTTGAGGCAAAAAAGCTTGTTTCTTGTTTGCCCAGAGCAATCCATAGCACTTCAAAGGGCTTTTCAAGCTGTGTTCGCGGTGCGAATTTCAAGACATTCACTTGATCGGCGATGGTGGCGCTCAGGGCCTCAAACGCATCTTCAGGGTGATTCTTTCGCAAAGATGTTTCGAAGCTCACTCCAGCCGGAAGCTTAGAAAGCTCGGGCTTAAAGCAGCCGTTCACAAAAACAGCTCGCTGCGGAAGTGAGGATTCAAGATTGGGCTTCAATCCTTCTGAGTGAGCCCAAACATAGGATTTTTCGACCCAAGATTTGAGACTTGTATACTTCCAATTCTCATCCTTCTTAGTTGGAAAACCCTTCTCTTGAAGGAACTGGAGCGCCTGGGCCTGGGAAGGCGTCGGGGCTTTCGGAAATCTAGAAATCGACTGAACTAAGCTCATTGAACCAACCAATCATAACCTTGTTTCTCAAGCTTCAAGGCCAGCTCGGGTCCGCCGGATTGTACGATCTTTCCATTTGCGAGAACGTGCACATAATCAGGCTTAATATAATCCAGCAGCCGCTGGTAGTGGGTGATCAGAACGACAGCGTTGTCTTGGTTTTTCAGTTGGTTCACACCTTCGGCAACGACTCGCAAAGCATCGATATCTAAGCCAGAATCAGTTTCATCCAGCAAAGCCAATCGCGGAGCAAGAACTGCCATTTGAAGAATTTCATTCTTCTTTTTTTCTCCACCCGAAAAGCCCACATTCACTCCACGATCCAAGTAGTCAGGCTTCATGGAAACAATTTTAAGCTTCTGTGTGACGTAGGCTCGAAATTCATCCTCGGACATGGTGGGCGAGCCTTGGGCTTCTAAGATCGAGTTGAAAGAGGTCATCAAGAAATTGAAGTTACTCACCCCGGGAACTTCGATCGGGTACTGGAAGGCCAAGAAGATTCCCTCTTTGGCGCGCTCATCCGGCGACATCTCAAGAATATTCTTCATCTGCAAATTGATCTCATACAAAACTTCGCCGCCCGTCACTTCATACGAGGGGTGACCCGCGAGAATTTTCGACAGAGTCGACTTGCCGGAACCGTTGGGTCCCATGATGGCGTGAACTTCACCGGCTTTCACTTTCAGGTCCAAGCCCTTAAGCACTTCTTTTTCGTCAATTTTGGCGCGAAGATTTTTGATCTCTAACATTTTATCCCACCGAGTTTTCAAGTTTCATTTCAATCAGCTTCACAGCTTCAACCGAGAATTCCAGAGGAAGCTCTTTGAAGACATCTTTACAAAAACCATTCACGAGCATCGAGATCGTCTTTTCCATATCGAGTCCCCGAGACTGAAGATAGAAAATTTGATCCTCAGAAATTCTTGAGGTGGTCGCTTCGTGCTCGATCTGGGCCGTCTGGTTCTTGACCTCAAGGTAAGGATAGGTATGCGCCGAGCTGCGATCTCCGACCAACATCGAGTCACACTGCGAGTAATTTCGCGCATTCTCAGCACTGGGAAGAATTTTGACCAATCCGCGATACGCGTTCGAAGAGTGATCCGTCGAAATACCTTTCGAAATAATCGTGCTCTTCGTATTTTTTCCGATATGAATCATCTTGGTGCCGGTATCGGCTTGCATGTAATCATGAGTCAACGCGACCGAGTAGAAAGCGCCCTCGGATTCATTTCCCTTTAAAATACAGGAGGGATACTTCCACGTGATCGCAGATCCACTTTCAACCTGAGTCCAAGAGATTTTCGACTTGTAACCCGCGCAAAGCCCTCGCTTTGTTACGAAGTTGTAGACGCCTCCGCGGCCCTGCTTGTCACCGGTATACCAGTTTTGAACTGTGGAGTACTTAATTTCGGCTCGATCCAAAGCCACGAGTTCTACGACGGCGGCGTGAAGTTGATTTTCATCACGTTGAGGAGCCGTGCAACCCTCAAGATAATTCACGAACGAACCCTCATCAGCCACGATCAAAGTGCGCTCAAACTGGCCCGTTTCTTTCGCATTAATTCGGAAGTAAGTTGAAAGATCGATAGGACAACGGACCCCTTTCGGAATGTAAACGAAGGATCCATCAGTAAAGACGGCCGCATTCAAAGCCGCATAGTAATTGTCGCCATACGGAACAACAGAGCCTAGATATTTTCGGACGAGCTCAGGATGTTTATGAACGGCTTCGCTGATCGAGCAAAACACGACGCCTACTTTTTCCAAGTCTTCTTGGTGAGTCGTCGCAATTGAAACCGAGTCAAACACCACGTCAACCGCGACGCCCGAGATTCGTTTTTGCTCTTGAAGCGGAATTCCCAGTCGCTCAAAGGTCTTAATCAACTCAGGATCCAACTCTTCTAAAGATTTCGGTGAATCCGTTTTCTTTTTTGGAGCTGCAAAGTAGCGAATATCTTGGAAGTCGATCTTTGGATACTTCAAATGGGCCCATTCAGGCTCGGTCATCGTGAGCCAATGTCGATAGGCCTTCAGGCGATACTCGAGCATCCAATCGGGCTCGTTTTTCTTTTCCGAGATCAGGCGAATGATGTCCTCACTGAGTCCCTTCGGAATCAAGTCTTGCTCAATATCCGTTTCAAATCCGTATTTGTAAGCGTAAGTTGTCGAATCAGACATGAGCGTTTCCTTCAACCAGTTCTTTCACGGGAATTTCCTTAAAAAAGCGATTCAAGCGATCATTCAAAGACTTAACGGGAGAGGCGATGTTGCAGCTCGATTGAATCTCACAACCATGTTCATCCGAGATGCACTTCACAAGAGCCGTGGGACCTTCAATCATTTCGACAAGGTCAAAAAGAGAAGTCTGCGGCAAGAGCGGCCCCAAGCGATATCCACCACTCGCGCCTTGCTCAGAAATGAGAAGTCCTCGCTGCGCCATGATTTGCATGACGCGAGCCATGACATCAAAAGAGGCATGCAGCGCTTCGGCCACTTCTTTTGCGGTCACTTTCTCGGCACCTTGAGAATGCAAGTACTTCAAGGCCATTAGAGAATATTCGACTTTTCGATTCAGTTTTGTCATAGGTCTTACCTTGCAAGCGCAAACTAATTGAAAATAACCTGCATGACAAGAACAAATACGTTAAATTTAGTCGTAATTAAAAAGTCCGTGATTTCAAATATTTACAGTGATACCGTGACCCCATGAAATTGCTGCTTTTGACCCTTGGAACCCTGCTGATTTTAGCCCTGTTGTGGATGACACTCTTTTTTTGGGGTCAGGGGCTTCAGTATCAGCCCTACGACCACCCCCTGATGAAGACCTCACAGACCCGAAACGTCCTCGCAACCGAGAGCCTTCAACAAGCCGAGAAGTTTTTGAAACAGGACGCCGAAGGGGGCCTGCTTCTTTCAGTCCGCATGAGCCGAGACGGACTCTTCTTCACAGCACCTGCAAGCTCTTTGCAAGTCTTAGCGGAACTTTCGCGCTCGGAACCTGAGCTCGCTCGGGGACCCAAGCCCCATCTCTACGATTTTTCTTTTCTGCAAGCGCGTCTTCAAGGTTTCGCTCCTCTGGACCAGTGGATGACCCTTAAGCCCGAACCCAAACTCTGGATCTTCGATCTTCAAGACAACGCTCTCGAGATCGATCGACGGTTCGCCGACTGGTTTGAAAAACAGAAGCTCTCAGAGCGCGCCCTGATTCGAAGTGATATTGATTTAGTTGTGTCGAGCTTGAAGGAGATGCGTCCGCTTTGGATTTACGGATCAAGCCTTTCGGATTTGAACAAGTTTTTAACCTTGGGCTCAATTGGGCTTCAAGGGATTGCGAATTTTCAAAGAGACTACTACTTCACTCCTCTGACTCGGTTTGAGCGGAACATGATCAACGAAAATGTTCTGAAAGAAGTTCGCAAGCGGCACAAAAAAATTGCGCTTGGCCCTGTGCGTACGGACCTTGAAAAGGAGCAAGCACTCCGATTCAAGCCGGACTTGATCATTCTTCTTGATTCTGCGGCAGATAAAAACGCGGTTTCTCCTTGATTTCATTTTGCTCTTTAGCACAAGCCTCCCTACAATAATGATCTATGGATAAAGTCGCAATTAACACAAGCACTTGGGACGCGGTCTTACAGGCTAGCCCCATCGTTCAAATGACCCTTCTTCTTCTTGTCGTTCTGTCCGTCGTCTGTTGGGCTGTTGGCATTACAAAGTGGCGACGGTTTAAAAAGATCGGCGATCACAACGAACTCTTTTTGGCTCACTTCTGGAAAGCCTCCTCACTCGATCATCTTTACGAGCAAATTGACCAGTACAATTCCAGTACGCTCGCGCGGGTCTACCGAGCGGCCTACCTTGAGTTAAAAAAATTGGCTGAAGTTTCAAGCCAACAAAATCAAAAGCCTCAGTTGTCGGGCAGCGATAATCTGGAGAGAGTCATTCGTAAGTCTGTTGAGAACGAAGTTTCCGCTTTGGAAAGTCGTCTGAATTGGCTTGCCACAACAGGCAGCACGGGACCCTTCATCGGACTGTTTGGAACTGTCTGGGGAATTATGGGGTCGTTTCATAAAATCGGAGCAACGGGCAATGCCAGCTTGGCCGTCGTGGCGCCGGGGATTTCAGAGGCTCTGGTTGCAACCGCGATCGGTCTTGCCGCAGCCATTCCAGCGGTGATGATGTACAATCATTTTGTGGCTCGAATTCGCAAGGAAGAGATTGAACTCAATAACTTCACCACCGACTTTTTGAACATTGTGAAGCGCAACTTCTTCAAAGGTTAATATGGGAATGGGTGGAAGCGGATCTTCAAGATCCAAAGCTGTTCTGAGCGAAATCAACGTGACGCCCCTAGTGGACGTCATGCTTGTACTTTTGATCATGTTCATGGTCACGACCCCTCTGATGCAGCAAGGAATTGAGGTCAATGTTCCTAAGACGACAAGCTCGGGCGTCGAAATGAAGGACGAGCCCTTTATTTTGGTGATTCATAAAGATCGTCGCATCGAAGCTGGAAAATCTCGAGTCGCCCTCGGAGATCTTCGCACGAAACTACCTGCAATTTTTAAAACTCGTAAGAATAAACAGGTCTACATTCAAGCGGATCGCCAAGTTGATTACGGAATTGTCGCCGAAGCTATGGCCGAAATCCGAGCTGCCGGTATTTCAAGTATCGGCCTTATCACAGTGCCGAAGGATCGATGAGCGCGGAAACTTTTCCTCAGTCGGATGATTTCAAGTCCTCTTTGAAGCTCTCCGTGATCGCTCATGGGGTGATCGTTGCGGTCTTCACTATCAAGGCCTACTTCTTTTCGGCAGATCCTATCGAATATTCATCGGCCGTCCGAGTTGATATCATTGCTCTTCCCGATAAATTGGATCCCTCAAAAGTGATGCTCGCCCCCCAAGATTCAAAATCGAGCTCAAGCCCGAAGTCCGCAGCCGATCCTGCGAAGCCTGAACCAGATACCATCAGCTTAAAGAAGACGAAGACTCAGCAGCAAGAGGCCCTTGAAAAACTCAAGCGTCTTGATGCTCTTGAGAAAATTAAAAAACAGGTCGAGAGCGAAAAAAAGTCTCAGAACCCTGGCAAGGGGGAAGAGACAAAGCAAAAGATTTCTCAGGTGAAAGGCAATATCTTGTCTCCTGGTACAGCCTTGACAGGATTAAGCAAGCTTCAGCATGAGCAATATATTGCGAGTCTTGATCAGCATGTGAAACAAAATTGGGCGCTACCTGAGTGGCTTGCGAAACGCCAACTGAAGGCACGAGCCCGAGTGAAAATTGGCGAGTCAGGACAAATCTTAGCTCGAGAGATTATTCTCTCGAGTGGAAATTCGAATTATGATGAAATTGTGTTGGAAACGATCGAAAGGTCTGCGCCTTTTCCGGTGCCACCTGAGAAGTTTTCAGCGATCGTAAGCCATCAGGGAATCGTAATCGGTTTTCCTGAGTAGACATCATGGGAGGATTTATGCGTTGGATTTTTTCTTTTCTCTTACTCTTGAGCTTCCAAACCTTCGCGCAAGCCCCTTCTGGGGAAATCTATATCAAGCTGGGTGAAGCCCGCACTAAGAAGAGTCTTTTGGCCCTTCCTGTGTTTCAAAATCTTGGCACCTCTCGTTCATCTTCTGACGTGGCGATTGGCAATGAGCTTTTTAAAACCCTGACAAACGATCTTGAGGTTTCGACTTACTTTCAGTTCTTGGATCCCGCAGGCTTCTTGGAAGACGTCACCAATAAAGGATTGCGTCCGGTCTCTCAAGAGCCCAACGGTTTTAATTTCGCGAGCTGGCAGCAGCTCAAGGCCGACTTCTTGATTCGCGCGGGCTATTCCGTTACGGGTAACGATCTACACCTTGAGGCTTATCTCTATCACGTTCCCAAAGCCAGTCTTGTATTCGGAAAGAAGTATAAGACAAACAAGAACGCTGCTCGCAAAATGGCCCATACATTTGCAAACGATATTATGAAGGCGTTGACGGGCGAAGAGGGCATGTACTTATCACGAATTGTTGTCGCAAGTGACAAGGGTGTTGCCCCTGCTCGCGAGATCTTCGTTATGGACTGGGACGGCGCTAACTTTCAAAAAATCTCCAATCACCGCTCCATCGCACTGTCCCCGGCTTGGTCTGCTGATAGCCGTAAGATTGCCTACACGGCCTACGTTAAGCGCGGTCGGAATGCGCTTCGAAACGCAGATCTCTTTCTTTTTGATGTCGCGACCGAGAAGCGCGAAGCGATCTCGTTTCGGATGGGTTTGAATTCAGGGGCGAGCTTCGCTCCCGACAATCGGCATATCTTTTTGACAATCTCGCAAGGCACGTCGCCTGATATTTACAAGATTGATTACAACGGAGAAATTGTTTCAAAGATTACAAAGGGTCCCGCTGGTGCCATGAATGTCGAACCCGCCGTTAGCCGAGACGGTCGCCGAATCGCTTTTTCGTCGGATCGCGCGGGGCGTACAATGATCTACACAATGAATACAGACGGAAGCGACGTGAAACGAATCACGTTTGCGGGCCAGTTCAATGCTTCACCAGCTTGGTCACCAGATGGAAAGAAAATCGCATTTGCCGGTCAAACGGGAACCAACTTCGATGTTTTTGTCATGGAGGCTGACGGCAACAACATGATTCGCTTAACCAGCGCCAATCGCCCGAACGGGAAACCCGCCAACAATGAGGACCCGACGTGGTCTCCAGATGGACGCTTTGTCATGTATACAAGTGATCGCACGGGCCGAAACCAAATTTTTATCTCGACACCCGATGGGCTTGAGGAGCGGCAGATCACTAAAGATACGAATAACTATTTTAAGCCCAAGTGGAGCTCGAATCTTTAGCGCTCGCATCATAAAGCGGTCTCGCGTCATGACATTCGGGGTAGGCCCCGTCTAATTTTCCCTCTGTTCAAAAATGAACGAAGGAGTCATGCGTGACAAAGACCTCAATTAAGAAGGCGGCCTGGGTTTACATCGCTGCTTTTCTGTTAATGGCCTTAAGTTTTCATGCCGATGCAAAAACAAAGAAAGATAAAGCTCAAAAAGCTGCGGAAGGAAGTAAAATGACAACAGTCGTAATGGAAACCTCTTTGGGAAAAATTGAAATCGAACTTGATGGCGAGAAAGCCCCCAAAACAACAAAAAACTTCCTCCAGTATGTTGATGATAAATTCTACGACGGAACGATCTTTCACCGCGTGATCTCGGGCTTCATGGTTCAGGGTGGCGGGATGAAAGAAGATATGTCTGAAAAGAAAACTCGAGAGCCAATTCCCAATGAAGCCGACAACGGTCTCAAGAACTTGAAGGGCACGATCGCGATGGCACGCACAAGCGATCCCAACAGCGCTTCAGCTCAGTTCTTTATCAACTTGCAGACAAATGAATTCCAGGATCACAAGGGCAAGACTCCTCAAGGTTGGGGCTATGCCGTTTTCGGTAAAGTGACGAGCGGAATGGACATCGTAGAGAAAATGGTGGGAATTCCCACGGGCTCACACGGAATGCATCAAGATGTTCCCAAAGTTCCGATCGTGATTAAATCTGTAACTCGAAAGTAGTCTCTCTCTTAGAGCCCTCGCGGCTCTTCTAGACTTTGTCACCTAAGCCCTCTAGGCTTAGGTGATGGAGTTTCTGCAGAATCTGGATCATAGCCTTTTTGTTTTTATCAACAGCATGGCCACTCACTCCTGGCTTGATGTTTTTTTTCCCTTTATCACGGATTTACATAAAACCCTGACCTTCAAGGTTCTTTTCTTAGTTTTGGGCTTTTCTGTCTATTTTTGGCGTTATCGAAAAAGGGGGCTTCTTTACTTTTTGATGGGTCTGCTTTCTGTTGGAGTCAGTGACTGGTCGGCCTCTCAATTCATAAAGAAGACCTTTGAACGACCTCGCCCCTACCAAACCGAAGGTCTTTCTGTCATTCAACGGACAACGGCGCACGGCTTTAGCTTTACCTCGAATCATGCGACTAATATGTTCAACTTGGCTCTTTATCATTCTCAGTTTTTTCCTCAGGCAAAGGCCGTTCTTTTCGCTCTCGCGTTTTTGACAAGCTACAGTCGCGTGTACAATGGCGTGCATTTTCCCGCAGATGTTTTCGGTGGCGCCCTTTGGGGTCTCATTTTTGCATTTCTTTTTTTTAAGTTAACTCGCAAATTGGAGCTCTTGATTTTTAAGAGGAGTCCCGCATGAAAGTTCTCGTCACAGGAGCGAACGGCTTTTTGGGAAGCTGGCTGACCCGAGCGCTGGTCGAAAAGGGACATGATGTGACGATCCTCGTTCGTCCCTCCAGTGATCTCTCAGAGCTTGAGGGTGTTTCCTATAAGAAGGCCTTCGGTGATGTGACGGATCTTGAGTCCTTGGAAAGGTCTTTTCAAGGACAGGACGGAGTTTTTCATTTGGCGGGTGTTGTGGCCTACAAAAAAAAGGACCGCGCCCAGATGGAGAAAGTGAATGTTCTGGGAACCCAGAACGTGATCGCAGCCATGGAGAAGCGGAACATTCGAAAACTTCTTCACTTGTCATCCGTCGTCGCCGTGGGGGCGAGCTCTTCCCCAAAACAAATTCTCAATGAGGATTCACCCTATACGCTAAGCTCCCTTGACCTGGGTTATTTTGAAACTAAACGGGCGGCTGAGCTTGCAGTGCTTCAGGCTCACCAGCAAAAAAGAATCGATCCGATCATTGTGAATCCGAGCACAATCTATGGCCGAGCTGATGCAAAAAAAGGAAGTCGCTCCGTTCAGCTGAAAGTCGCTCAAGGTCGCTTTCCGTTTTACACTTCGGGTGGTGTCAGTGTCGTGGCGGTTGAGGATGTGATTGAAGGAATTCTTCAGGCGTGGAACAAGGGCCGCACAGGGGAGCGCTACATTCTTTCGGGCGAAAACTGGACAATTCACGAGCTTTTTTCAGCGATTGCGCGCGAGGCTGGAGTCCCAGCTCCACGGTTTCTTCTTCCCAGTTTTTTACTTCACTCTGTAGGTTTTATAGGCGATCAGATGTCTCGCCTCGGACTCAAGGGCGGACTTTCGCGAGAGAACGCATGGACCTCGACAATGTATCATTGGTTTGATAATTCCAAGGCACGCCGAGAACTAGGATTTAATCCTCGCCCTGCCAACGAAGCGATTCGAAATAGCGTGCAGTGGATGAAAGACTCCGGCCTGCTAGGGAAATGAAGCGCTTCTTAATTCTTGTCTTGGGCTTAATGGTTTCTCCCCTACTCGTCGCCGGATGGGTCTGGCTGCAAATTCCCTCTGAAAACCAAATCCGCGGCTGCCTGACGACGAAGATGTTTCAAGTCGAGCTTTGCCCGAAGAATCGCAATTACGTGAATCTTCGTGATATCTCTCCGTACCTTGTGAAAACAATTGTTCTGACCGAAGACTCCCTGTTTTGGGAACACGGTGGATTCGATTGGGAATCCATCAAGCGAAACTACGAAGAGAACAAGCGACTGGGTCGTTACAAGCGTGGCGGATCCACAATTTCTCAGCAGCTGGCAAAAAACCTTTTTTTGACGGCCGAAAAGACCTTCGTTCGAAAAGGTTTGGAAGCCCTCATCACCCTTAAAATCGAACGGGTTCTCACGAAGCGTGAAATCCTTGAGCGCTATTTGAATGTCATTGAGTTTGGAAAAAACATTTACGGAATCAGACAGGCCTCTCAGCATTACTTTAAGAAACATCCGCGAAATCTAACCGTAGTTGAATCGGCTTTCCTGGCGATGCTCCTGCCAAATCCAAGAGCTTATGCTGCTTCCTTCTACCGTAAAGAGCTAACGCCGTTTGCCTCGCGACGGATTCGGCAAATCGTCGATAATATGTACCACTATAAGCGGATTGAGGATCATGAGTATGATTCCGCCCTACTAGAGCTAGAATCCTTCTTTCGCCCCCCGGATACGCTTCAAACAGATGGCGAGACTTCAACGGATTCTCTGACACTCGAGAATTTAGAAGAAGAGGCCGAGCAGGAAGACCGCTTCTAAAAGGTCTTTTGCTTCTCACTGATCGTAAGCGAAAAAAGCAAGCTAAGAAGGAGACGCTCTAGGAGATGAGCTTTTTCTGAAGTCGACTGTAGGCCCAACGAAACAGCACGACGGACAAAATCAGAAGATAGACGAATTGCAGTAGAAAGATCGATTTCCAGTATCCAAGCAAAAGCCCGCGAACGATATCCACGGCATGAGCAAGCGGAAACAGGTAGGCAAGAATTCTTAACGGAAGCCCCATCGAGTCCAAAGGAAAATAGGTTCCCGAGATTAAAGTCATGGGGACTAAGAATCCTGAAGACGAAAAAATGAAGGAGTCATAGTTTCGGGCGTAAGACGTAAAGATCATTCCGATACAAGAGAACAAAAAACCCAAAAGAAAGACAATCAGTAGACTTGGGAAGAAAAGCCAGTTCTTAACAAGTCCAAAAAGTCCGGCAATCAGTAAGACCCCGAGGGCTCCGATGAAACCTTTGGTCGCCCCCCACAGAATTTCACCCAAAATTATATCTCGCGAACTCAGTGGAGTGAGCAACCACGAGGAGTAGAGCTTTTGATGGGTGAGTTTCGTGTAGTTGGCGTAGGTCGACTCAAAGAACGAAACAAGCAGAACTGTGGAACACAACAGACCAGGGAAGAAAAAATCCACGTAGGAAATTCCATCCATCTGGTTGATGAAAGACCCGATGCCATATCCAAAGGCAGCCAGATACATCAAGGGTTCAAGGACTGTCCAAAAGGCCGTCACCAACCAAGTCTTACGGAAATAGAAGAAGTTGCGTAACCAAACTTTGACGTATCCGCGCTTCATGACTCATCCCTTAACTGAGATCCCGACAGCCGAAGAAAAACATCATTCAAAGTTGGCTTACGGATCATGATGCGATCACTTGAGAAAAGCTGAATGACATCCTTCGCAGATTGATCGTCCTTAATAAAGATATGCACGGTTTGATGGTAGACTTGATATTCAAAGTTCTGAGCCTTCAATTTCTGAACGTAGTAGTTCAGATCCGAAGTTTTGGCGTCAAATTCGACAACTTCTCGGCCTATTTGCTCGTAGATCAGCTCGGCCGGTGTCCCGAGAGCAAGAATTTTTCCGTGATCAACGATCGCAATTCGATCACAAAGAAATTCGGCCTCTTCCATATAATGGGTCGTTAGAACGAGCGTCGAGTTTTGACTCTTAAGCTCCTTAAAGAAATCCCAGATCCATCGGCGCGCTTGCGGATCAAGACCCGTTGTGGGTTCATCCAGAAATAAGATCTCAGGAGAATTGATCAGACCCCTTGCGACCGCCAAGCGGCGTTTCATACCACCACTTAGGGTGTCCACGGCACGATCCGCCTTGTCTTCGATCTTCATCAGCCGCAAGAGCTGATCTGTCTTTTCTGAAATGACTTTTTCGTCCAGGTCATAGAATTGGCCAAAGATTTTTAGGTTCTCAAAAACCGTCAGATCCGTGTCCAGGCCATCATCTTGAGGAACAACCCCAATTCGAGACTTGATCTCGGACATGTGATTGTGAACATTCAGCCCCAGAATAAAAACATCACCGCTGGTCAGCTGGGATGATCCATAAAGAATGCGAAGCAAAGAGGACTTCCCGGCTCCATTTGGGCCAAGAATTCCAAAGCACTCACCCTTTTGAATATTAAGAGAAATCCCGTTGACGGCCACGAAGTCTCCGTACTTCTTGACCAGATTCTTGACTTGAACAACGGTGTCCAGGTTCACGCTTCCGTATCCTTTGCGGCCCGACCTCTCTTATGCGGGTCCAGCTCGCGGCAACGCAAACGAATGGTTTTAGGTGTGACCTCAATCAGCTCGTCATCGCGGATCCATTCCATCGCCTTTTCAAGCGTCATGGGTTTTACAGGAACCAGTCGAATCGCTTCGTCACTTCCAGAGGCCCGAACGTTTGTAAGTTTCTTTTCGCGGGTGATATTCACTTCCAAGTTGTTATCCTTGGCGTGTTCGCCCACGATCATGCCTTCGTAGACATCCTGACCGTGAGTCACGAACATGACTCCACGCTCTTGAAGATTCCAAATGGCGTAAGCTGTCGCCATCCCTTTTCGATCTGAAATCATCGAGCCATTCACGCGGCTTGAGATCTCTCCACGGTAATCATCCCATCCATCAAATTGCGTGTTCAAAAGACCCGTTCCTCGCGTATCTGTCAGGAACTCAGAACGGTAACCGATCAGGCCACGAGATGGAATTCGGAATTCAAGACGCGTCCGCCCTGAACCCTTCTGAACCATATTCGTCATGACCCCTTTTCGAAGACCCATTTTCTCGGTCACAGCTCCCACGTAAGCGTCTTCGATGTCGATGACGGCGATTTCCATCGGTTCAAGTCGTTTGCCGTCCTCGGTTTTAAAAATAACCTGAGGTTTTGAAACTAGAAGTTCGAAACCTTCTCGGCGCATCTGTTCGATCAAGACAGCCAACTGGAGCTCGCCCCGACCGATAACCTTAAAGGCATCTGTGCTGCTCGTCTTTTCGACTCGAATGGCCACATTGTGTAGAAGTTCCTTCTCAAGACGCTCTAGGATCTTACGAGAGGTCACGTTCTTTCCGTCTTGGCCCGCGAACGGACCGTTGTTGACGGAAAAGACCATTCCAACCGTTGGCTCTTCGACTCGGATTCGCGGTAAAGGCCGAGGCTCCGTTGACGACGTGATGGTATCACCAATCGTAAAGTCTTCCATTCCGGCCACGATTGCGATGTCACCGGCCCCCACTTCTTGAACTGGAATTTGCGAATTCACGTGATACTGGAAGAGGGCCGAAACCTTCACCTTCTTTTGAGCTTTTTCTTGAACAACAAGAACCTCGTCACCTACCCGGATCTTACCCGCGCGAACGCGACCAATCGCAAGTCGTCCAACGTAATCGTTGTAACTGATGTTTGAAACCATGATTTGAAGCGGAGAGTTCTCTTCAATCTTCGGTGGTGGCACCAGATTCACGATGGCGTCGTACAGCACCTCAAGATTTTCTGTGCGCTTCTCATGGTCAAGAGTCGCCATGCCCTCACGAGCGATCGCGTACACCGTGTGGAAGTCACACTGCTCTTCTGTCGCATCAAGGTCGATGAAGAGATCAAAGATTTCATTGTGAACTTCTTGAATTCGAGCATCCGGGCGGTCGATCTTATTGATACAAACAATAACTTTCAAATTTTGCTCGAGAGCCTTCTTCAAGACGAAGCGAGTTTGAGGCAAAGGTCCCTCAGAGGCATCACATAGCAGAATCGCGCCATCAACCATGTTCAAGATCCGCTCAACTTCTCCACCGAAGTCCGAGTGTCCGGGGGTGTCGACGATGTTGATCTTAAAGCCTTTGTAGTTAAACGAAGCGTTCTTCGCGGCGATCGTAATTCCCCGCTCTTTTTCGAGATCCATCGAGTCCATCAAGCGCTCTTCGACTTGCTGATTGTCACGGAAAGTTCCCGCCTGTTTGATAAGATGATCAACGAGCGTCGTCTTTCCATGGTCAACGTGCGCGATAATGGCAATGTTTCGAATCATTTTTGGATCTACGGTCATGCAAGGTTCCTTGTCGTGCTTAGTGTCTTGGTTTTCTTTTACTCAATTCCAAATCAAAAAATGTACGACCTCATTTAAAATCGGGCCTATCCGTGCCCACCCATGAGAAATTCTTCCTGGCTTGTATCTTCCTGATCATACAGTGAAATCGAATCAAAGAATGACAAGGTTTTCTCAAGACTCTCGTGGAGCTCTTTTGTTTGGAAGATTTCTTTCCTAAATTGCGAGGCGCCAGGATAACCTGTGGAGTACCAAGCTGCAAACTTCTTCAATTGGATCCCGACAAGATGCGGCTCGCAGTAAAGCTCTAGATACTGGTACAGACGACGAATGATCTCGTTGAACTTTCGCTCACCCTTCGCAAGCTCGGAGCGACCCTGCCAAATTCGAAGGGCATCAAAGAAAATATAAGGATTTTTCAAGCACCCTCGACCAATCAGGACGCCATCGCATCCCGACGTTTTCAGGCGCTCGACCGCTTGACGTGCGGTGTGAATATCGCCGTTACCCAGTACAGGAAGTGGGGCCTGAGCCTTGATTTCAGAAATATAGTCCCAATCGGCGTGGCCCGAATAGCCCTGGGCCCGTGTGCGACCGTGAATGGCCACCCAAGTGATCCCTTCATCATGGGCCAGGCGGCAGACGTCGTGCGCATTCCGTGTCGAAGCATCCCATCCCGTTCGGATCTTAATCGTCACCGGGATCTCCACAGCTTTAACCACCGCCGAAAGCATCTTTCGCATATTCGGAAGATCCTTCAGCATCGCAGAGCCGGCCCCCTTCTTCACAACTTTGGGTACCGGACAGCCAAAATTCAGATCGACAAAGTCAGCGCCCTTTTCTTGAGCCACCTGGGCGGCGCGAGCCACGATCTCTGGCTCTTCACCAAAAAGCTGGATCCCAAGTGGACGCTGAGTTTCATCAAAACTCATAAGCTTAAAGGTTCTGTCAGAGCTATATTCGATTCCATGGGAGCTCACGAGTTCGGTGACCACCACTCCCGCATCAAGAGCCCGCATGAAGGAGCGAAACGCATGGTCGGTAATCCCTGCCATAGGGGCTAGGACGAAGGGATTCTGTTGAAGGGCCTGAAGGGGATGGACCCTTCGGGGGCTTGTCGCCACCACACTCAAATTTTTCATTAAAAGAGGGATTTCAACCATTTAATGCACTGTTGAGCAAGTCTAAATTCAAGAGGCGAGGGCTTTGGTCCTAAGGGCACGGGTCAAGCGTCCTTTTTTAGAAAATTTTGCCTCGCCAGGACCTATTTTCGATTCAAACAGCGCTTGCGACCGGAAAGCAGCGTGCTACGCTAGGATCATAATTCTACAAGATAGGAAAATAAAAATGAAACAACCTCTCGCTTTATTTTTTGTTCTCTTAGGGATCGTCTCAAATTTACAGGCGCATACCTTAAAAATTGAATCAAACTGCCACCAAGAAATTATCAAGGCCCTTCCCAAAGCTGTTGCGAAGGGGTTTTGGTCTAAATCCGAAGCAGGACTGCGCCACTTTGATTTCAAGAACAATATCATCTACCAGTACCGAGAAGCCTCTGACTCGGCTTTTTTAACAGTCCAGGATTACCCCAAACAACTTTCGACAGATTTTGAGATTCCTGAAAAAGGTTGTGCACTCAAGAAGGTGTCTTCAACCCCTTTGAAGTCTCGCAAACCTGCAGGGGGTGGCCAGTTTTCCGATGAGAATCTTTAAGAGCTTGTTCAAGGAAGTTCCTCGGGAGTGATTTACGTTTGGACACCCGATATGCCCTTGTCCTTGATGGGAATCGAAGAGATCCGCAAGGCCGCTCGTGAAAAATCAGTTGATTTGACAATTCTTCTTGATCAGAGAGCGAATATCGAAAATGCGAAAAAGCTTGTCCAGAAATTTAACTTGAGCCCCGCTGACTTAAGAAAATTCGAATCGAGCGAGATGATTGCTCGAGGTGTCGGCTTGCATTTCCCAGTCGCGATGTTCTACAAAGGCGGAATCCTATCTTCCCGGGTCTACTTCGGCCACAAGAGCGCAAAGATCTACTCGGAGTGGATTGATTTTGAAAGAGAACTTTTCGAAAAGAACCAATACTAGGAATTCACATGAAAAATTTCATTCTCATATCTTTACTTCTTTTTGGCAGCGTTCAATCTGTGCGGGCGGAGCCGCTTAACTGTAACTTTAACGATCTGAACGTTGAGGAACGGCATAACTTTCCAGCTCAGGGCTATTGGATGCAAGCTGCAGGAAATGACTATGTGACCTTCACGGCAGTGGGGGGCATTGACAGCGGAATCTATGACTTAAAAAACCGCCGTCGAGCCCGCTTTACAACAGACATTGATGCTTTTCCTTTACCTGAGGGCGACCTTTACGTGCATCCGAGCCCAATAAGATTCTACAGAGTTCGAGATGGAATCAGTTCGGGAAATCAAGCCCGCCCCGTTTTTACAGACCCCCAGCATCAAGGTTATTACCAGTCCGTAGGTGTCGTGTCCCGAGGGGGGAATAAAAGAACGGTGCGAATCCTAGCGGCTGAGGGACGCGGGACCATTCAGGATTACGAAGTTGAAAAAAATGGGGACCAGTACAGCTTTAATAAGCTTCTGCCAAGTCCACGTCGAATTTGCCAGAATGTTCCTAATCGCGATCGAACCCTTGACTGGTCCTTACCGATTCTCTCTCGGGATGGAAGCATGCTCGCGACAATCGATTATCAGACTCAAAAAACAAAAATCTATAAGATCCGAATGCCCTCGGGGGATTGTCAGGAAATTGCGGATCTGGGAGTGCAAACAGATAAGGTCTCTTTTAGTTTTGACAACAATGAAGTGGCCTTTGCGGTAATTGAAGGAAATGGCAGCCAGTATCTTAAACGCCTTAAGGTCTATAACCTTAAAGAGAAGAAGAGCTACTTTGTCTCGGGGCCGGGTGAACACGTGAACTACCACGGATTTCGTCCAGATGGCCGACTGATGTATACCCGGTCGTCCGTTAGCGGAAGCAGCGCCGGCCCATCCGAGCTTGTGATGGTGAATACTAACTCTCTTTCTAGCACTCAAGGAGAAGAAGACGCAAAGGCACTGGGCGAAGCTTGGGCTCGAGCGCGTAACAGACGACTCTCTTCTGGCGAAAATCTCGTTGTTGGAAAACGTTTTGACCAGAAGAAGTGTAACGCACTTGTGGCAAAATTGAATGAAAGTCGCCCAGCTACATCGGGACGGCAGCCAGAATCATCTTCGCAGGCCGAAAAGATCCAAAATATCTGTCAGCCGAAGCAACTGCACATTGAGACACCAAGTCAGCCCGTTTTACAATACGAAGACCCAGAGTCTTCAAGATAGAAAACCTATCTGAGCCAATGAATGCGGTCGTCAGTTTGTCGGGGAGCCTTCGGAGGATTGTGATCCGGATAACCCATGACGACCGCACAGAGAAGCTCCAACTTCCCTTCTTGATGGTCTTGGCGATGAGTAACACCTAAAAACTCATCAACTTCCTTTTTGATTTCAAGTGGGGCGCCCATGGTACAAGATCCAAGCCCCTCAACAAGACAGGCCAGATTCATATTTTCAACCGCCATGTAAACAGAGCCGATGCTTGTATGGTAGCGCTCATCTTCAGAGTTTAAGGAATAGCAGAAAACGATGACCGGGGCTTCGCCGAGAGTGAAAAAAAATCGCTGTGTAAACTCGTAAAGTGAGGGCTTCAGTCTTTGCTGGAGAATACCCTTGATGCCAAGCCAGGATTTTTGAGAGTACTTCAAATACTCGTCGCGCTTCGCCCCTTCGACCACAAAGAATTTCCAATTCTGTCGATTCTTCCCAGAGGGCGCATGAAGACCCGCCTGTAAGATGCGCTCCAGGACTTCGTGGGGAACTGGAGTTGGTTTATACTTTCGAATAGATTTTCTAGATTCGATGAGTTGGTAAAAATCCTCTTTGTTCATCGCCGTCATCCTATGGCATCCTGTTAAGGATGACAATGCGCCCTTTGACATACCTCTTGGCTTTGCTGGCTTTCGCAAGTGTCCTGATTGCAGGCGTTCCGAAGTTTCGCCAGGCCACTCGCGACTTTCTTCGGCCCGACCATCGCGAAATCATCGCCAAGATTGATGGTTCTGTTTCGGCAAAAGGTCCCCACATTTTTGTTTTCAAAGTGAAGACCCGTGATCAATTCTTTCTGGAAATTTACCGAAAGAACGAGGATCTTCAGCTCATGCAAAGAATTGCTCTTGAAGAGCCTCTGGATGGGCGGTTTCAATTTCAAGGTCACTACACAAATTTAGCTCTCGCTGATATGGAAATGGACGGCTCGTACGAAATCGTGGCCCCCATGTATGACCGCAACAGTACGCCTCGACTTCTGGTCTACAAATACAACGAGGCCCTTGAAACTTTCGAAAAAATCGCAGCGGAGTAACTTCCGGCTTCGATTGGGTTAATCAATTTTAAGATTGTAGAACTAGGGTCTTCCTTCGGTAGCCTTATTCAGATCTCTCCAGGATTTCCCTTCCCGAGCACGACGATCCATCTGGAATCTTCGAACCGCGTTCGCATGCTTTTCATAGGTTTCCGAGAAGATGTGAGTTCCGTCGTTTTGACTGACAAAAAAGAGGAAGTCCGAAATTGCGGGGTTCACCGCCGCCCGAAGCGCATCCTTACCGGGGCTTGCGATCGGGCCTGGTGGCAAACCCGATTTCATGTAGGTGTTGTAGGGATGATTCATGGTTAAGTCAGACTTTCGAATGTCGATAACGATTCGCCCGACTTGTAAGGCCTTCGCATAGATGATCGTGGGATCGGTTTGAAGCCTCATGTTTTTGCGAAGTCGATTGGTAAAAACCGACGAAATCAATTGGCGCTCATGAGGAGCGCCGGTTTCCTTTTCAATCAGGCTTGCCATCGTGACAACTTGATGTCGATTCCAACTAAACGGGAAAGGCTTCGGGACCTGTTCGAAGTTCACGAAGAATAAACGAACCATCTCGGAGAGAATCTTTTCCGGCCCCATGTACTTCGTGAAACTGTAAGTTTCGGGATAAAGATAGCCCTCAAGGCTTGAATAATATTCTCCAAGGAGCTTTTTCACAAACGCGCGGTCAAAAGCCAGTCGAAGAATTTCTTCTCGCTTGGCGAACCCCTTGGATTCAAGAAGATCGGCAATTTCAAAGACGCTGTAGCCCTCGGGAATTGTGATTGAGCGTGTGACCGATTGGCCTGACGTCATCACGGCCATGACCTCAGGGGGTGTCATCGCGGTGTTGAATCGATACTCACCCGCCTTCACGTTTGGAATCTGGCGAGTGAGCCTTGCGTAAACCGCAAAAGCTTCGGCACTTTTAAGGACTCGCATTTTTTGCAAATCGCGAGCGATCGCATGGAAGTTTTGCCCTTGTCGAATTTCGTAAATGACATCTCGACCTTGCGGCTCGGAGCCCTGAAAAAGAAATTGTCTTGATAGCATATACGCGACAAGTCCTAAGGCCGCGCCAAAGAGCAAAAACGAAAAAAGGAAAACGCCGACTTTCTTTTTCACCACTTTGACCAATCGAGATTCATTCCAGGTAAGGCCTTTGTTCCATCAAAAGAAGTCGGATCTTCTAGTGACGCCACTGGAACCGTGCAATATTGGATCGCATAGTGAGCCGAGGGTCGATCGTTACCCGATTTCCCCATGCCCCCGAACGGCAAACGAGAGCTCGCTCCATTCGTTGTGCGATTGAAATTCAAAAGTCCCACGCGCGCTTGCAAGAGAGCTTGTTGATACAAATCCTGATTCTTCGAGAAAAGCGCCATCACAAGCCCGTACCCCGTTGAATTGACGATTGTCATCGCCTCATCAAAGCTTTTCACTGTGTAAACAGCAACATTTGGTCCAAAAATCTCGCTCTTTTGATAGACGGATTGGGGGTCGAACTTCTTCACCAAATGAATGCTGGGCGTGACGTAATAACCTTTGTGTTTTAGGTCGAGAACCTTCCCGCGCATCAGACTTTCGCAGTTTTCGCGGTTGGCGATTTCCTGAAAGCGAACATACTTATCAACAGCTCCCGAATTGATAAGAGGTCCCATAAAAGGGTTCTCAGACCAGTGCCCGATCGAAAGCCTCTTTGAAGCCTGGTAGAAATCTTCAATGAATCGATCTGCGATCTTCTCATGAAGAATAATTCGGCTTGTTCCCGAACATCTTTGGCCCGAGCTCAAATACGAGCCCACTAGAGTTTCGTAAAGCGCCTTACCGTAATCGGCATCATCCCAGACGACCGTGGCGTTTTTTCCACCCATTTCAAGAGCTAAAATCTTCCAGTAATGAGTCAGAGTCTCCTGCTTGATCTTCAGACCCACTTCATAGGAACCGGTAAAAAGAATTCCATCGATCATGTCATCGACGACAAGTCGGCGACCACTTTCGGCATCTCCTTGCACCAGGTTGAAAACTCCAGGGGGAAACTGTGCTTTTTCAACAAGCTCGGCATAGAACTGACCCACGGCAGGGGTTTGCTCGGAAGGTTTAAAAACGATCGTGTTTCCAGCCAAAAGCGCAGGCACGATATGGCCATTGGGAAGATGCGCCGGGAAATTAAAGGGCCCAAGAACCGCCATGACTCCACGAGATTTGTGGCGAATCACGCCATCCACATTGGGTGTGGCATTTTGAATTCGTTCTTCAGCAATCAGCTTCAAGGAAAAGTTAATCGTAATATCGATCTTGTTTGAAAGGTTCTTAGCCTCGGTCAACGAATCCCAAAGAGGTTTACCGGTATCTCGGGAAATAAGCTCTGCCATCTCGGCTTCGTGGCCGATGAACAGCTCCTTCAGTCTAAAAAGATACTTTTTTCTTTCTTCAATATCGAGCGAGGCCCAGGCTGGATAGGCCTCTCGAGCGGCTGCGCACGCTTCTTCAACGTGAGCGTGGACAACAGGAAAGACACCCACAACGTCATTCAAATCCGCCGGACTTAAATCCTTAATTTCTAGTTCAGGGCGCTCAACATGGCGAAAGTGGCCTCGGATGAAATCTCCACGGACTTTGAAGTTTTGAGTTTTCATGAAAGCTCCTTTTTCTTCGGGTAATCAAAGGGGGCAACGAAGACCATGTCTCCGGATTCAACTCCAAGAATTTCCTTTTGTTTCGCGGGCAGAACGACTTGACCGTCCCGGATGTCACAATTGACGAGAACTGCCTTGAAATCCTCTTGGTGATTTGCAACCAGCATTCTCTTATTAAACTGCGTGTCCTGAGCCTCGGTCACTTCAAGTTTACGCCCGAGCTTAATCGGCAAAATATTCGCGGTGTCGCACCCATAGTGGGGCCCACCATCAAAAGGATCAACTTCATCCAGATATTCAAACCCAATACTTTCAAGCAAATGCTGAGCGGGCTTCGTGTGCTCACCCACGCGTCCTAGGACCACTCGCGCCTTGGAATCCAACAGACACAGGTAAATGTCCTCTTGGGGGAAAAGACTCTCGATAAATTCCTTGTTCGACTGGCTTAGAAGATCGGCTTCATTGTAATTCAGCCCTGTAAATCGTCGGCCAAGGGCCTCCCAGAACTCGCTTCGATTTTCATCTGTCAGGGGCGGGGTCAGTTCGCAGAGCACTCGATTTTCGAATCGATCCGGGTTGAGGGCCATGTAAAGAAATCGACTAAGAGAAATTTGTTTTCCCAGCTTTTCAGGACGTCGTCGATAGATCTTATCGACAAGCAAGCCCCCGATTTCGGTGGGCCCATCGAAATCCATCTGAAAGCGTAAGACTTGGTGAATAAATCCAATCCCCAAAGCCTCGCTGAAATGATCCTTCTTCAGGATTCGGAAATAACTATGCGGCACATCTTCGTGACCGTGTTTTGCCAAGATCAAAGAGCTTCCTACAACTAAGTTTTCCTCAAGATCCTCAAGAACAAACAAATACTCGGACTTTGTCTTTGGCAAATCGCCCGCAAAAGACTGCAGACTTCGTTCGATTTTTTCGCTTAGGACCTTTTTATCTCCAGGCAAATTCAAAAGATTGAACTGCTTCGCAAGATCAAGAAGCTGATTCAAATCATCAAAATTGACCGGTCGGACAACAAAATTCATAGCGAAAACCTTTCGATCATCCGGCAATAAAACTCGATGGCGGTTTCGAGATCAGATATTTTAACATTTTCAGTGGGAGTGTGAACATTCTCTTCGCGAATCCCTGGCCCAAAACAAAGGCAATCGGCCCCCAGCCGCGCAAAAAGACTGGACTCATTTGTTGAAGGCTGGGTCACACCTTTGTCTGAAAGCCCCATCGCGCGTAAAATGTCCAATCCACCCTTCAAAAAAATAGAATGTTCGTGAGTCTTAAAAGGTCTTTTGTAATCACTCACCTGAAAACGAACGCCAATTTTTTCACATTCATCTTTCAAACCCTCCATCCAATTTCCATAGACGGCCTGGGTGATCAGCGGCGGAATCCGACAATTTCCCAACAGAAGAACATGATCTTCATGGGTTCGAATGACGCCGATATTTAAGGTTGGGTACGACGGGGTAAACTCTTTGTCTTGGTAGGCTTTGAACTGCTCTTCAAGGCGCTTCGCCAGTTGATAGACTTTCTTAATTTTTGCCGCGATAGGATCATGAACGGTATGAACGTCCACTTCTAGAAACGCATTGGAAGGAACAGAATTGAAGTTGGTGCCCCCTTCAATTTCCATGATCGCCACATTGTCCGGCATCTGGTTCAAATACTCGAGCATCTTCATAATTGCACTCTCACCGGATTCGGGATTCGAGGAGTGCGCTGATTTTCCGAGGAAGATTTTGCTTTGGGTCGACGTACTTTCTTTTAAATTGTGTTCAAAGCGATACTGAATTTCCTTCTCCGAAAAGGGTATACGAATCTCGACCTTCGCAAATCCTTTCGCCGCGTAAACCAGCTGTAGATTCGTGGGCTCGCCGACAAGGGCAAAGCGCGGGGTCACGAGATTTCGTCGGATCAAGCGCATCGCACCGGCCATTCCGGCCTGTTCACCGAAGGTTCCGACCAGAACGGGAGCAAGTTTCCAATTGGAGCGCCCCGAATACTTCGCAAGAGCTTCCAACTTACAAACAAAATCGAGTTTTGCATCGGCCGCACCAATGCCGTAGATACGACCCTCTGAGATTGTCGCATCAAACGGGTTAAACTGATTATGAACCCAGGCCTGAAAGGGCCCCGGATCCACGGTATCAAGATGAGTCTGAAGAAGAAATTCAGCATCAGGTCGAGACTCTTGCGGTCGAATGATGATGTTATGCTGAGGAACGTCCTCGAGAAAAGACTCCTGCGTCTGGACAGAAAGGCCATAAGACTCGGCCTGAGCCCGAGCCCAACCGATCAAATCTCGATTGGATTGGCCCGGACTGGTGTCGAAGCCAATCATCTGGCGACATTTCTCGATGAGATTCAATTACACTCCCTCGTGCAAGGTTTTCTCAATCACCTGTAACGCGAGATCTAAATCTTCATTCTGAATAATTGCCGGAATTAAAAAGCGAGCTCGGATCGGATCTTTTCCACAAGGAAAAGCAATCACGCCATTGGCAAAAAGCTTTTTCAAAAAGCTATCGACCTGTTCTTTTTTGCCTTCGAAGGGAGTAAAGGCGACCATCAATCCCAAGCCCCCGGCCTCTGAGATCTTTCCTTTGCAGGTCGTTTCACCTAATTTATGCAATCCCCCAACAAAGCGTTGGTGAATTTCGGCAACTCGTCCCGATTTTCCAAGGTAGCCCTCTTGAACAAGCATATCGATCATCGTCATACCGGTGGTCATGGAAACAGTCGCTCCTGAGAACGTTCCCGCAATTAGACCCGGTTTCGGATTGTACTCTTCCGTGTAAAGGGTCGCGCCCAATTGCGCTGTTTTTGCGATCGTCACAAGATCCACGTAGTCGCCTAGTTCCAGTGTTTCAAAAGCGAAAAGTTCGCCTGTTCGGGCAAAGGTTTGAACTTCGTCCAACCAAATCGCGATCTTCTTTTGTCGGCAAAAATCCAACAAGGGAAGAAAGAATTCTCGAGGAGCTGGCATGTAGCCTCCCTCACCCAACATTGGCTCGAAACTGAAGCAGCAGATCTGTCCCTCATGTCGCGCCACATGCTCTTTTAGAGCATTCAAAGTTTTTTCGCCACTTTGAGGGTCGCGCTTGTCGTACCAAGGAAGTCGCAAAATTTCGTTGTACTCGGGAAGCCCTTGCTTATAGGCCGGATTGTCGGTGACTTCCGCCATCATGGTCGAGCGACCCGCAAATGCATTTTTGAACGCCAACACATACCGAGCGGGTGAGTGTTTCTGTCGCGCAATTTTCAAAGCATTCTCATTCGCCATTGTTCCGCAAGTGGCAAACCAGGCGTACTTGATTTTACTTTTTCGAGCAGCAAGCTTCACGAGCTTCTCGGAGAATTGAACGTACTCTTTATTCGGCTCAAGATTTCCCTGCATGATGACATCTGATAGGGCTCCGCGAACGGCCGCTTCCATCACGCGAGGATGGCCATGTCCGAAAAGATGAATTCCGATTCCGTTGATCAAGTCCATCTTGATGCTGCCATCTTCAAGCTCGACATAAACCCCACGGCCTGAGCCTGAACCAATGAAAGGGTAATGAAGAGGGCGTCCCCGGAAGGCCCCTGCTTCGTCGATCCACTTTTTGCCGAGTTCTGAAAATTCGCTCTGCGCGGGCTTTAGAGTCTTAATTCCAGAGTTGATGCTCTGAACTTCTTGAACTAGATCCCGAATCATTTTTTGAACTCGATCGGATTGGGCCACTTGATGGCCAAATAGCGATGACATATGAACTCCACATCTATCTGATTTCTTTCAGATTACTCTCCGCATAACACCAAGACAAGGCGAGACGCGGACAGTAGGCTAATTTCCATGTCATTCGAACAGCTCTTTGAAGAGAGCGTCAAAAACTTCCAATCGCAAAATTATCAGCAAGCAGCTGAACTGATGGGTCAGGCCTTGAGTCTGAATCCTCGTCATCCAGAAGCTCTTACCAACATGGCTTTGACGCAGTACGAACTCGGCCAGAAGATGGCGGCCTACGTTTATTTTAAGAAGGCGCTTTCTGTAGAACCGAAGAGTCTCGCCGCCCAGCAGGGCCTGGATTTCGTGAAATCCCAGATCCAAGTGCGTGATATTCCCCATCAAATCGAACTTTATGAGAGGGCTCGTCATATTCTTGTGATGCCCGTCCCCGTTCATATTCCGTATTTTTTTACCTGGCTGCTGTTAATTTTTGTCGGCGTTCGCTGGATTCAAAACCGAGTCGCAAAACGGAAGGCCTTTTTGGCCGGAGAAGATCGCCCTTCTTTCGGCGTCCTAAATTGGATTCTTTGTTTTCTGCTAACTTTGGCCGCGGGGTGGACTCTGTTTTACACTTACGACAAATCCATCACCCGCGCCTTGATCCGCGAGGAGACCCTCAATCTGCGCAGCGCGCCGTCAACGGAAAGCCCGGCCATTCTTGAAATTTATGGAGGTCTTGAGGTGGAAGTTCTTCGGCGTGAAGAGGGATGGACTCAGATTCAGCATCCCGGGTCCTACGCCGGCTGGGTGCCTTCTTCAAGTCTTCTCGAACTGTAGTTGACTTGACCTGAACCCGCTTGCTTTAATGTGGGCCAAAGATGCTCCGAGTCATTCTTCTTTTGTCATTCTCAAGTTTTTTTATCAGCTGCTCTTCTGTTGAAAAGAAGGGCGATACGGCTGAGGCGCTGTACAAACGCGCCAAAGAATTTGAAGAAGATGATCGTTTTGAAGAGGCCATCAGACGTTATCAAGAGGTCCGATCCAAGTTTCCTTACAGCCCTTTTGCGGTGGATGCTGAACTTGCGACCGCCGATGTTTATTACAAGCAGGAATCTTACCCCGAGGCTCAAGCGGCTTACCAATCCTTCCGCGATCTTCACCCGCGACACCCTCAGATTTCTTATGTTCTTCATCGTTATGCTTTAAGTTTGTATCAGCAGCTGCCAGAAACGGTCGATCGTGATTTATCGTTAGCTCCCGAAACAATTCTCGCCTTCAACGATGTGCTGAAGAAGTTCCCCCAGTCAGAATACGCCAATGAGGCTCGTGAAAAAAAGACAGAGCTCGTTCGAAAAATCGCTGAAAAAGAAATTTACATCGCAGACTTCTATTACAAACGAAAAAATTGCGTTTCGGCTTTGCCCCGCTATGAGTATATGCTGAAGGAATACAAGGGTCTTGGCTTTGAAGAGAAATCCCTGGCACGAGCCGCGTATTGCGCTTCCAAAAACGGAGATCCTCAGAAGGCGCGCCGATACGCTCAAGAAGTGTCAGAGTTCCCCACGAAGTCGGCAGAAACTCTTATGATTCTTCGGGAGATTCGCTAATGGCGCCACACTCGCAGGAAATGTTGAAGGAAGCTCGCCAGTATTTCGTTGAAGCGAAATACAAAATGGCCGAGCCCATTCTGGAGCAGCTTCTACTTCAGAATCTTCGCAACCCCGAAATTTACCAGATGCTGGCGACGATTTATTACGACCGCGGCCAGTTTAACAAAGCCATCAAAACTTTTAAGCGCGCGCTCGAGATTGACCCGAGCTACACAGATGCAAGCGTTGGACTCTCGATCATTTTGAATGATCTGGGTCGCTACGAAGAAGGCCGTCAAGTCTTTGTCGACGCTCGAAAAATTCTGGATGATAAGAAAAAGCCTTCGCTTGGTTTTATGGAAGAGAACATCTCTCGCAAGCATGAAGAGCTCGCAGATTTATATGCCCAAGCCCGGTTGTGGACTGAAAGCTTGGAGAACCTTCAAAAAGCTTTAAAGATCACACCCAATCGCCGACGTGAACTTGGAGTCAAAGTCGCCGAAGCCTATCAGCGCTCCGGAGAGTCTCAGAAAGCCATTCGCGAGCTGAAAGAGCTTCTTTTTATTGACGATGACCATGTCGAGGCTCGAATGAAGCTTGCCGATCTGTTGCATCGAACAAACCGGACTTCCGAGGCTCTCGAACACTGGGAAGCCGTGCTCATGAAGGATCCCCAAAACCAGCAGGCCCGCGAACAGCTAACAAAGTATCGAAAGCCAAAGTGGCTTGCGAGTGATCGAATTTAATGAGGTGTCTATAATGCTCAAAGATAGAATGTTTCCTTTTATCACTCGTGAAGAAATTCAAGATCTCGTTAAAAAACTCGCGAAAGAAATTGAATCGGATTATGCGGGCCAGGAGCTAATTCTTATTGCACCCCTACGTGGAACGATTCACTTTGTAGCGGATCTGATGAGGGAACTGCGACTTCCACAGCAAGTCGACTTTGTTTATTTGACCTCTATCGAGCGCGGGGGCGCGATCAAAATCGTAAAGGATATTTCGGTGGATATCGCTGGAAAACACGTCTTGATCGTCGAAGAAATTATCGATGCCGGACGAACTTTGAGTTTCTTGCGAAACCGTCTTTTTGCGTCTCAGCCCGCAAGCCTTCGCATTGTCACTTTGCTTGATAAGCCCGCTCGCCGTGAACTTCCTATTCGCGCCGATTACATTGGGAAGACGATCGATGACCGCTATGTTGTCGGTTACGGTATGGATACTGAAGAGCTCGGTCGAAACTATCCCGATATTTTTAATCTGAAAAACTAGATTCCTTCGCCCTCGAGAACGTGAAGTTTTCCCTCTAACGGAGGTCCGAAGCTTTGGGGAAATTTGCGAGTTTCACTCTTAGCTGACGATCACGTTGACCAAGAAATAGACCATGACACAGACGACGTACAGAGTGATGAGCTGTTTAGACATTTGACATTTCCCCTCGAGCTTTAGATTAGGGCCTGTCGAAAGTCTGGTCAATGGGTCCAGCCCATAATTTTTCTCAGAGTGAAACACTCTCGAATGTGAATTTCGCCATCTTCCCTCTGAAGTTCTATACTGGACTTACCGATACAACTCAGTGAGTGGGAGGGTTGTGTATGAAAAACCTCAAAGAAAAATTGAAGACTTCAAGATTCTCCAAGCTTGTGAAAAACGAGCGAGGACAGGGAATGCTCGAGTACATTCTACTCGTCGTCGTAATCGTGGGACTGGTCGTGATTGTACGGCGATTTCTCCCTGAAAGAGTGGAGCAGATTCGGGGTCAGATTGAATCGAAGATTGGTGAAGTTCTTAACTAACCTATGACGATTGAATACTTGCTCTTAATTCTTGTGGTCTTTATGTTCTCGCTGAAAGTGTTTGTTTCGGCGCCGATGAAGGCTTTTCAAGAGTCAGGACCACGGTTGGGAGCACGGGTGGAGAAACAGATTGCCACCGGAACAGGATTTCACAATGTGGAGTGGATCGAGGGGCAATAGCCAGCCAGGCCTAAGACTTGGAAAAAGGGGTCAGGTTCTGATCGAGTCACTTCTCTTGATGATTGTTTCTTTAGGGTTGCTAGCAGCAACCCTAAATTATTTTAGGGAGAGTCGGACTTTAGACCGGGTGGTCAACGCGGTCTGGGCCGGCGTGGGGCAAATGGCTGAGTACGGAACCTGGCCAACGGCGGGCCAAGAACCAGCCCACCCCAACAATCTTGATCGAATGAGGACATGGGATCCGCCACAATGATGACTGGACAGAAGAAACTTTTATTCCGGAATCAATCAGGTCTCGTCACCGCCGACTTTCTATTTTCGTTTCTTCTGATTTCGCTTCTCACCTCTTTTCTCTTTGCCCTTTGTTTTACCTTTACCGTGGTCGAGCTCGCTCAATATGTCTCCTTTTCAGCAGCTCGAGCCGCCGTTCCGGCCCAAAAAGATTCTGCTACGCAAAAGCAAAAGGCCACTGAACGAGTCGCGAAGTTACTTGCGAATCCCGAACTGGCCCCCCTATTCCGAAATGGTTGGTTCGAGCTTTCTTTGAAAGATATTCGACTGGGCGAGACTCCGTCTGACTACTACGAAATGTATGAAAGTCGCGATCGCAAAAACGTCATCGAAACGGGTCAGGGAAGTTCGTTCTACATTCCCGCTGCGGGCGTAAGATTGACTCTTCGAGCGAAGATTCTGGAGTTGAACTTGGGTCCTCTTGGGAAAATCGAAAGTGAATCCGGAAACGGCTTCAATCTGACGATTGGGTCCATGCTATTTCGTGAACCCTCTCAAGAAGAGTGTCAGCAGCTGATTCGCGAGCGCTATCAAAAAATCGTAAATCCCCCGAACGGCGGAACCTTTCCGTACTCGTCGATCGCGGGTCAGACTTTGAATGCCTATGTGCCAATGGAGGATAACGGATGTTAAAATCCCAAAAGTCCTCCTTTCTAAAAAATGAAAAAGGGATGGCCGCACTTGAGCTGATCCCGACGCTTTTTATTTACATGCTTCTCTTGAATTTCAGCCTGGGATTCTTCGGAATCGTTCATTCTGGAATCTTGCAAAACATCGCGGCACGGAACTACGTTTTTGAAACATTTCGACACCGCTCAAATGTGGTTTATCACCGAACAAACACGAAGCCTTTCACAAGAATGGGTTTTCGTTACAGCGGAATTATCAGAGAGAACATGCCGGATAGCCAAAAGTTTCCAGCGGCCCCCCGTCCGTTGGCTTTTGCCTCTTCATTTGGTGGCACGGATGGCGAGGGCGTTAATCTTGCGGGACGTGGACCCGCCTCTGTTAAAGGGGAAACTGAAATTCACAATCAAAGAGTTCCGAATTTGGATGAGTCCCAAAGAAACCAGAACGTTTCTGTAAAGTCGGTTTGGATCAAAACAGTTTATGGAATTTGTCTGGATTCTAGGTGTGGTGATTAACGAAGGTGTGGGCGTATGGGAAATGAAACAAGAAACTTATGGTTGAGTATCGGAGCGGCCCTCTTCGCCGTCTTTCTGATTTACTCGTATTCACAAGAAAAGCGCGCCGAGTACGATAAAATGTTTGGCGCGAAGAAAACCATCGTCCGCGCGAAGGAAGATATTCCCGAGATGTCGACCATCTACGACACCATGCTTGAAACGGCGGAAGTTCCCGCAAATTACGTCTATCCTGATACGGTCGCAATCCCTGACGAAATCATCGGCCACGTTGCTGCCGTTCCTTTGAAAAAGGGTCAGATTCTGATGAAGAATATGCTCTTCACGCCAGGCCCGGACACAGGAATTTCTCTGCAAGTGGCTCCGAATAAGCGAGCCCTCTCGATTCCAATCGACGAGATTCGCGGGGTTTCAAAACTGATTCGCCCCGGGGACCGTGTCGATATCGTGGCCGCGGTCGATGTGGGCAAGGGACAGTCCCAGCGTCGTGAGGTGACGATTCTGATGGAAGACGTTCCTATCCTTGCGACTGGTGTCTCAGTTGTAAACAATATCCCGCGCCTAATGGAATTGGACTCTTCTGGGAAGAATGTGACTCAAATCTCCCTTACGGGTGATACAAAATATAGTACAGTAACTATTGAGGCTTCGCCGAAGGAAGCCCAAGATCTTATTTACTTGTTGTCGACCTCGCCGGGGAACATCTTCTTTACTTTGAGGAACCCGAACGATCGAACAACACGCTTAAGACTTCCAAGCTCGACGGCAGAATCGATTCTCGGGCGAGCGGGTCTTGATGCGACAGGGACTGTACCAGGAATGCCAGGCTTCTCAAACACACCGGGAGGCTTCGCACCACAGGTGCCTCGGGGACAAGCTCCTCCGAAACCAGCACCTCGACCTGGTTTTCGGTCGCTGTGATCTGGGGGGCCTAATGGTGGGAGCTGGATTGCGAAGTGTCTTTGGGGGAATGATGAGAAAAGTCAAGATAGGGACGTTGGCTTTGTTCGTCGCCTCGTTCAATTTGAATATCGCCCAGGCTCAAACGCCCGCCGCACCCGAACCCGCCGATCTTCAAGATGTCACTCAACAGGACTCTTTTCGCTCTCGTCAGTTTTTGAATTTAACCGTCGGAATTGATCAAGACGTGAAACTTCCGCCCTTGCCCGCCAATGTTGAATTCGGGGGGACCTTTCGAAAACACGTAAACGCCTCGATCTCTCGTGAACTGAATGTCCTTCGCTTTTCACCGAAAGAAGAAGGCAGCACAGTCCTGACGATCATTGATAAAAAATCAAAGAAAGTTGTCGCCGAGTACAATATTGCCATCAAGAAAAGTCGCCTTGATGGAATTGCAAATGAAATTCGCGCTCTCTTAGGAGATGTCGAAGGAATCACAATCAAGGTTGTGAACAATCGCGTTGTTGTCGATGGCCAAGTCCTCTTGCCGAAGGATCTAAGCCGAGTCTATACGGTCATCCAGCAGTTTGGCGATCAAGCGGCGTCCCTTGTGACCCTGAGTCCTTTGGCTCTTAAGAAGATCACCGAGTATATCGCGCGCGACATCAACAATCCTGAAATTGAAGTGCGCGCCGTGAATGAAAAAATTATTCTGCAAGGCTACGCCAATAGCGAGGAAGAAAAAAATCGGGCCGAGATCATCGCCAAGATGTACATGCCTGATATGGTCGTCGATCCCGCAGAGGCAAAAGAGCTGATTAAAAAGCGAAAGCCCGCCAACGATGGCGTGATCAACCTGATCAATATTAAAGAAGCTCCTGCCGCTCCACCACCTAAAATGGTTCAGCTGGTTGTTCACTACGTCGAGCTGAAGAAGGACTATTCCAAGTCCTTCCGATTTGAGTGGCGCCCTGGAATCGCGGATCAAACTCAGGTCAATTTCAGAACGGGTGAATCATCGAGCAGTCTTGTTTCAACGATCGCTGGAACGATCAATAACTTCATCCCAAAACTGAACTGGGCGAAGCAGCATGGTTATGCTCGCGTTCTGGAAAGTACCAGTTTGATTGTTCAAGATGGAAAACGGGGTGAAATTCGCCAGCTCACAAAACAGCCCTATGCTGTCATCGGGATGCAAGGCGTTCAGGGAACGGCTTTCGCCGATGTGGGAATCGTCTCGATTATTACTCCCACAATAATGGGTGATAAGTCGGGCTCGGTGAATTTAGAAATGCAATTTTCGATTTCGACAATGTTAGGAACAGTTCAAAACGGGGCCCCCATTACGTCTGAGAATGTAATCAATTCTCAAGTGACGGTTCGTGACCGTCAAAGTGCCGCTGTCGGAGGCCTTATCAAGAACGCAAGCTCGACTGGCTTCAATCGAAATCCAGCTGGTGCCACAAATCCAATCATTGACCTCTACGCTTCGAAGGACTTCCAGCGAGATCAAAGTCAGTTCGTTGTCTTTATCACGCCGGTCATCAAGACCTCAGCAAGTCAGGGATCGGAACAGATCAAAAAGAAGTTTCGCTTGCGTGAGTAGTTCTAAGACCTTCGCCCCGTATATCTAAAGGACTAATTTTCCGATAAGTCGTTTGGAGGACCAGATGGCTTTACATCCCAACTGCACCTTGATCGGGGTTGTCGGAGGCAAAGGTGGCGTAGGCAAAAGTGTGTTTGCCGCCAACCTGGCTTGCGCCCTTATGCTCGAAATGCGAGCCAAGGTCCGTCTGGTCGACGCGGATTCGAAATCTGTTGGAGACCAAAACGTCATCACCGGTCTCAAACCCCTGAAGCTCCTGAAGGACTTAGCCAACTACACAGGCTCGTTTGCCCAAGCGACTCCCCAGCAGTTTGTGACTCCTCATGCCTCGGGTCTTTCTTTTTTAGGAGCAGTTCGCGGGCCCGATGAGCGCTTAGATGTTTCTCCTGATGGTCTTATGAAGGGCTTTGATTTTCTCTCGCGCCATTTTCAATTTATCGTAGTGGATCTTGGAAATGATGTAGGACCCCTTCAAATGGCTTTGCTGCAAGAATCAACTGCGTGCATGATGATCACGACACCTGAGATTCTGGTCGTAACTCAAACTCAGCGCCTTTTAAATGAGATGCTCTCGGCCACATTTCCTAAGGACATGTTTCAACTTGTTTTGAATAAAATGAGCTCGGGAGGCGTGTCACCGCAAGCCATTTCGACTCAGCTGCAAATGCCGGTGATCGGTGCGATTCCTCAAGATGACGTGACAGCGATGGGCTCTCTTCAGCGTTTGACCCCTTTTCTTCTGACTTCTCCGAAGTCTCAAATCTCAGCTGGCTATTTTGAAATCGTTCGAAAGCTGACTGGGGGCATTCTTCAAAGACTTAAGACACTCAGTCGACCGAAGGCCCCTGTCACAAGCCCTTCGGCAGCCGCTGGTGCAGCCAAGGCGGAGGCGGATCCCGGCCTTGATCCTCGCACAAAGTTGAAGCTACGCGTTCATAACGAACTGATTCGAACGTCTGATATCAACAAGCTTCTTGCGGAAGCTAAGGCGGATGAATCAAAACAAAATGAAATCCGCGATAAAGTGAAGCGCGATATCACACAAATTCTTGATCGCGAAGCACCTGAGCTTCTGCGTGATGAGCGGTCCCGAGTGATCAAAGAAGTTCTTGAAGAGTCCTTGGGCCTAGGGCCTTTAGAAGATCTTTTAGCAGACCCTTCTGTTTCGGAAATCATGGTGAACGGAGCCAAGCGAATCTTCATTGAAAAGGGTGGAAAGGTTCAGATTTCGCCGACAACTTTTACATCGAACGATCATCTTCGTCGAATCATCGAACGAATCGTCCTTCCCTTGGGTCGCCAAATTAACAATATGATTCCTTATGTCGATGCCCGCTTGAAAGACGGAAGCCGCGTGAACGCCGTCATTGAGCCCCTTGCGATTGATGGACCCGCATTGACCATTCGTAAATTTAAAAAAGGGGGCGTAAGCCCGGATAAGTATGTCGAATACGGCTCGATGAGTCCGCAAATGGTTCAGTTCTTAAGAATCTGTGTCGAAAACGGACTGAACGTTGTGATTAGTGGTGGTACTGGTTCTGGTAAAACTACTTTGCTCAATATGCTCTCCTCTTTCATTCCAAGTAATGAGCGCATCATCACCGTCGAGGACGCGGCCGAGCTGCAACTTCAACAGGAACACGTTGTGCGTCTTGAAACTCGTCCCGGAGCTGGCGACGGGTCGAACTCGATTTCCATTCGAGATTTAATTCGAAATGCCCTTCGAATGCGCCCGGATCGTATCGTTGTTGGTGAGTGTCGTGATGGTGCCGCCCTGGATATGTTGCAGGCGATGAATACGGGTCACGATGGTTCGATGACAACAACCCATGCGAACTCACCGCGTGAGTGTCTTTCGCGCATTGAAACTCTTTGTATGATGGCGGGCATGGATCTGCCCGTCAAAGCGATCCGAGAACAGATCGCGAGCGCCGTAAATCTGATTGTTCAAGTTTCGCGCCTGTCGGATGGCAGTCGAAAGATTTTAAGTATCACGGAAATCACCGGGCTGCAGGGTGAGGGTATTACGATGGCAGAAATTTATCGCTTTAAAGAAACGGGCCAGGACAAGTATCGTAAGATCCAAGGTCAGTTCCAAGCTGTGGGTTACATTCCCTCTTTTATTCAAAAGCTCAACGACAAGGGCGTTGTCGTTCCTCGAGATCTTTTCTCAAACGAAGCAAAGCCCCAACAAACGCCAGGTCCATCTCAGCCCGCGGCACCCGGTGCCGTGAAGAAGACAGGGTGAGGTTCTAGATGTCATTCATTTTTAAGGACTATATCTTCATTCCCCTGGTTGGACTGTGCACATTGCTTTTTGTGTACCGGTTTGCTGATCCCGTGATTGAATTTCTCAGCCAAAAAAGCCTGGGAAAGAAAAACGAAGTCATCAAGTATCTGAAGCTCATGACGGGCTCTGTAGACGAAAAACGTGTGACACTTCTTATGCTTCTCTTGAGCTTTGGACTTGGAACTGTGTTCTTTCTTCTGTTCTGGCCTAATTTGATTGCGGGCCTGATCTTTGGATCAGCTGTCACGGTTGCTGGCTGGTCGCTGCCTGTGGTCATCGTCAAGGGTCTTTACGAGCGTCGTTGCGATAAATTCGTTGATCAACTTGTCGATGGTCTGACGATTATGTCGAATGGAATCAAAAGCCAAACAAACGTCGCCCAGACAATGGAGCGAGTCATCGAAATCATGGGAAACCCCCTGCGGGCTGAGTTCCAACAAGTTCTCAGCCAACAGCGACTGGGCCAAAGTTTTGAAGAGGCGCTTTTAGACCTGGGAGAACGAATTCCTAGACCCGACGTCCAGATGCTAGTTACGGCCATCAATATTCTTCGAGAAACGGGCGGTGACCTGAGCCAGACCTTCGACAACATTGTCTTCACTTTGCGAGAACGCCAAAAGCTTGAGAAAAAGATTCAAGCTCTGACCGCCATGGGTCGCTTTCAAGGTCTAGTCGTCACGATCATTCCCTTCGTTCTTGCCATCGTCTTTTTCATTGTGGATCCGGAAATGATTAAGCCGATGTTCACCACGACATTGGGCTTGTTTCTCTTTGGCGTCATGATCGCACTTCAAGTTATTGGTGGATTCCTGATCCGCAAGATTGTTACAATCAAAGTGTAAAACCTGAATTTCGCTTCAAGGATGAGGTGACCTAGATGAAATCATGGACGCTTGCGATGGGAGTTTTTCTCTCGTCTGTTTCCTTCGCCGTTGTCGATATGAAAAACGCAAACTTTAGCCAATCTTGGGTTGATCTTGAAATCCCCGGGGTCGGCTACGACATGCGGGTTCAAAGAACATACAATAGTCGCTCACTTTTTAACGGCATCTTTGGTTTCGGATGGTGTTCTGATTTTGAAACCCGCATGACGATCACGGCAGAAGGAAATTTAAAGGTTACGGAGTGTGGCGCAGGACAGGAACTTTTCTTCTCGCCCAGGGAAGTCTCTCGTAAGGATATCGATCAAACCATTCAAAAGATCATCGTCAAACTTCGAGAAGAAAAAGCCGTCGGTCGAAATGAGGAGTTTTATAAAAAGCTATCAGCGGAACTTCTTGAGCAAGACGTCAAGCGCGCTCAGTACGTGATTCAATACAAAATTCCGATTTCAATCCGAGAAGGAACTAAGTTCTACGCTAACGGTCGTGAAGTGGAAAACATCGTTTATCAAAAGACCCACTACACTCGAACCCTCCAAGATGGCAGCAGCCAGCGGTTTGATTTGAAGGGCCGATTGACCCATATGTACGACAAGAACCAGAACTTCCTGAAGTTCGAGTACGACAAAGACAATATGGTTCTCGCGACTGATAACAGCTCACGAAAACTTAACTTCCGATACTATCCTAATCGTAAGGTAAAAGAGATCACGGGTCCTGGCGGCTTGAAAGTCGAGTACAAATATCAAGATCTTGATGATCTCGAGTACGTCAAGAATGCTTGGGGCAACGTTTTCACTTATAAGTACGATGAGCTTCATAATCTTGTTCAGGCGACTTGGCCTGATAAAACAAGCATTCAGCTGAAGTACGATACAAAACGTGACTGGGTCTTAAGCTTCACGGATCGAAGTAAGTGCGTTGAGACCTACTCTCACGAACTGTCGAAAGACAACCCGAAGTCGAATTACTGGGCGACTCTAAAAAAGGTCTGTGGCAAACAGGTCGTCGCCGAAAACCGCTACGAATTCTGGTACAAACAAAGAGCGGATGGAGAATGGGCTCTCTCGCGAGTTCAATCCGAGGTTCAAGGGAATATTACCGATATCACTTACGATGATGTCACCGGAAAGCCCGTCGCAATTCGACGAAATCAAGAACGGATTGCTTTTGAGTACTATCCAAATGGACTAGTAAAAACCAAGGCGAGCGGCGGCGCAAAACAGAGTTTCAAGTACGACGGAGTCATGAATAAGGTCTCTGAAGTGGTAACTGAGTATTTCAATAACAAGGGTGAGAAAGTCTCCACTCGTACGACGAATTTCAAGTATGACCCAAAGGGAAACCTGATCTTCGCGCAAAATACGGATGGACAAAAGGTCAATATGACCTACGATAACAAGGGTCGAATCGCTTCCATCACCGACCAGGCCAAGAAGCTGGTCAAAATCCAATATGAAGAGCGGCATGGAAAACCTTCAATTGTGACTCGTCCAGGTTTGGGTTCAATTAAAGTTCTGTATAAAACAAGCGGAGAAATCGATCGCGTCGACAGCAAAGACGGTCCTCAAGTCGCGCTTCAAGTGGCGTCGACCTTCAACAACATGCTCGATATTATTTCTCCTGCGACAACGGATATTTACCTTTAGTAAGGAGCTCGCATGAAAAGTTTGCTGATTTTGACTCTGATTTTGAGTGCTGGATACGCGGTCGCAGATGATTACAACGGAGACCCCAATATGGATGTGGGCCTCAATAACGGTGTAACCGAAGGGGACTTCAGTGATCCCACGCGAGCCCATCAGGCCTCGCTTCAGTCTTATGGCAAAGCGAGCTCCGCTACTTGCCCAAATTGCGGTCACCCTGCGGCGTTGTCTTTAGCCGTTGAGCCCCCGACAAATCTTTATCTCGAAAAGGGCGCTGTGGTCTCTGAGGCCGGCCCTGCCGTCGAGAGCTCCGGCGGAACCCCTCAGGACAGCGAATCCAGCCAGTAAACGCCGTCAAGGGCCTAAGGACTGCGCCTAAGGCCCCCTGTCGCGCTTGCGTACGCGTGCCCTTTAGGCAAGAGCGCGCGAGGCCTCTTCCCCCCTCTTGTCTCACTTTGAGATCATGAACCATTTTGCGGCTGAGTCTGTCACGGAACCAGACATCTCAATCTAGAACAGCAGCTAAGCACTTGAAATCAAAGAATAAGTCCTTCTCATTTCGAGATTCTACATGGCATGGGCCTTGTACTACTTCAAGGTAGGAAGGTGGACCTAAATGAGGAGGACCCTATGAAGAAGCTGATTCTATTTCTCGCGGCTGTGGGATTTGTAACCCCTGTTTATTCAAGCAGTTCATGCGGGAGCATGGACAATACACCTTTAGTGGCCCCGTCAGTTCCAATGACGAAGGCAAAAGCTAAAGCGACGAATAAACCCCCTGCAACTGGAACGCGAAAGGGACAATTCTAGTTATCTTTCCGAGCGAATCGTTCTGGATTCTCCACGCAGTGATGCGGTGGAATCCAGAACGAACTGCTTCGTGATCAGATATCCGTCCTGAAGAAGAGCCGCGCCACCATTGGCGGCCGTTTGGAAATAGCTGACTAAGTTCGAAGATCTAGCCACTCGCTCCAGGTGAGTCTCGATCGAGACGCCCGACACTTTTAATTGAAGAGAAAAGACCACAAGAACTGTCACAAATAAACATTTAAGAACGAAGATAAACTCAGACACGCGGACTCTCCTTTCGCGAAAGCATTAGCTTTTGAATGACGGTCTCGATCTCGGTCTTTGAAAAGGGCTTGGTTAGATAGTCTTGAATTCCCTTGTCTTGAACTTTTTGAATCATGTCATCTTGGTCCAGGGTCGTGCAGACCACGATCTTGATCTCAGGCCAGATCTCTTTGATTTCTTCGATGATTTCAAAGCCATTTCGAAGAGGCATGACCAGATCCAAAAAAAGCAGGTCAGGTAGACTGCTTCGAACCGCCTGAAGCGCATCGCGTCCGTTCTCGGCCTCTGCGACGCAGGTGCCCCCCATGCCTTCGCCAATATTCTTAATAATTTCTCGAATGAAAGTGGCGTCATCAACGACAGCGAATCGAAACTTCATAGTCTTATGGTAATCT
>JBKDHV010000065.1:0-13680 GCA_046336915.1 Bdellovibrionales bacterium | reverse complement strand
TTCTCATGGAAAAAGTTTAACAAGAATATTCTTTAGACTGCAAGATAATGTTGGTTATCCAACGCACTTATTAATAAGGGCCTCGCGCACCGAAGAGCTTGAGCGCGCCATCGGGAAGCTCGCCATCAAGGCCGAGGTCCTTTCGACCTCCTGGGATCTTCTCGCGTTTCATCAGACTCTGCAAATTCGGCGTTTCGAATCAGAAATCCGAAATCGAATGGGGCAGGACAAGCGGTTGGACATGAGCCCTCTCTCGAAGCTCATGCAGAATTCCTTTTTCTCGCAGATTGTTCCTGTAGAGGTTGAAAGCTTCTCGAAGACTTTAGCTGATCCGAAATCACGGGTGGGCTCGGTCGCACTGAGAACATTGAGTTCCGATCCGGCTCATAAGAGTCTAATTCAAAGTCCCCAGCTCTTAAAAATCTTTGAAAGCATCATCTCGAAGCGGCGACAGAGTTCGAGTTTTCTTTTTAAGCATGGCGACTCAGTTCATTTGGCTCTGACCTGGGCCCTTCCCGAGCGGGCGGGAGCCTATCTTCTGTTTCTCGGAGATCCGCGAAGCTTCTATGATTCCTCGCGAACCCGTGTGTTTTTATTTTCGGGGCTTACGATCACGCTTCTCTTGACCCTCTTGGTTTATCTTTTGAACCAGCGAAACATTGAAGTCAGTCAACTGGTTGAAGAGAAGACGGAGCATCTTCGAATCGAATCCGAGAAGGCCAAAGAGGCGGCCTACGTCAAGACGCGGTTTCTGGCGAATGTCAGTCACGAAATTCGAACTCCTCTGAACATCATGATGGGCATGGTAGACCTCCTAAATGAAACCTCCTTAAGTCGACGACAAACAGAGTTTTTGCAAAACATGAACAGTGCAAGTGGACACTTGGTGCGATTAATCGACGACATACTGGATATGGCGCGGGTCGATGCCCAGGATGTTAAATTCAAGTATGAGTCCGTCGATTTCTTAAAGTTTATCGAAGACATTGTGCAGTTCGTTCAGCCAGGCTGCGAGGCCAAAGGTCTTCAGTTCCGCGTTCATCTGGATCCAAGTTTACCGTCCCATCTTCAGACGGATCCAAGTCGGTTGAAGCAAGTCTTCGTGAATCTGCTTAACAATGCACTCAAGTTCACGGAAAAGGGACGAATTGATCTGGAAGTTCGCATGATCAGCAATCGCGGGCCTCTGACCCCGCAATCTGCCCGGCTTGAGTTTCGAGTTCGTGATACCGGCATCGGGATTCCTCGTTCCAAACAGGATGATATCTTCAAAGCTTTCTATCAGGTCAATCCTTCGACAACGCGACCAACAGGTGGCGTCGGACTTGGCCTGGCGATCGTCAGCGGAATTGTGACTCGTTTGAATGGCGTCATTCAACTTGAGTCCGATCTTGGAAAAGGTTCCGAGTTTCGAGTGGAGCTTCCAATTCCGATCGAGACTTCCAGCAGTTGGATCCAAAAGTTTTCCTCTTCGGAATTTCGAAGCGAAAAAATGATTATTGTCGAAGAAGATTCCGTTGCTCCGGAACTCTCGCTCCAGGCGTGGGCCGAGGGTTTTGGATTCCGAGCGATTGCCCTGAGCTGGCGCCGCGAAGACTTGCAACGTGTAGATCAGGTTCTTTCGGGCTGTGATGTTTTAGTTCTCGTTCCCCCCCCCTTCAGATACAGGACGAGCAAGTTCTGAGTTTAATTTCGAGAGTTCGAGCTGAGCAAAAGGTGGTTGTCGCCCGGCCCCACTCATCTTGGGGGGCTCGTTTGAATCAAGAGGGACTTCGTGAGTTTTCGATGATCTCGCAGCCGATTTTGCCGAAACCTCTCTTTTATGCTTTAGGCTCGGGACGCGAGAGAAGGCTTAGCTCTCGACAGTTAGCCCAACTTCCCCTCCAGGGAACTCGCTCAATTGTTGTGGTCGATGATGATCCTAGCAATCTGTTGCTCCTGCGGGCCTACTTCCATGGCCAGTCTTTTTCCGTTCGCTACGCAAATCAGGGGCGGCAGGCGTTGGATCTTTGCCGCGAAGAGCGCCCCGATGTTTTGATTGCGGATCTTCAGATGCCCGAAATGGACGGTTTCACCCTTGTTCGAGAGCTCCGTAAACAAAACGTCGAGCCACGGAAAGTCGTGATCTTAACCGCGGACGCACAAGAGGAAACAATTCAGGAAGCGACAGAGCTGGGCATTGAGGCCTATCTGACCAAGCCCATACGGAAGGCTGAATTTCTAAAGGCCCTCGGAGATGTATTCAAATGAAAAGAAGTTTTAACAATGTTCCAACAACAAAAGGTGGTAATATGGAAGTCAGAGTTCAGGAAATGACAGCGGACAAAAAGGTAGAGCTGATTGAAATCGGCTATTATATGAATCAACTTGGTTTGCCGAAGGATTTCATTGGATCCGCGATTCATCGCGCATTCGAAATTGTGGCCATTTGCGAGTTGGTCAAAATGTGGTTTCGTGAAGCCGATCAGCATGTCCGGGATCGACTTTTTGAGAGCATCCAGAATGCCCTTCAGCAGGAAGAGGACAATACTCAGAAAATTCGCTTCGACGATCTCGAGCGCATTTCTCAGAATATTCGGCTCTTTAAAGACAATTTGCGTCTAAAAGTGGATCAGACGGGTGGAATCAAGAGATTGGCCGAATTGACTGGTATTCCGCAGCCTTCGCTGTCTCGTTTTTTTAGCACCGCGACGATGCCACGACGAGCAACCTTGCTTAAGATTTCTCGGGCTCTTAATATGAGCCATGTTGAAATCGTCACCGGCTGGTAGCGTTCATCAGGCTGATATCCAGATTTTTCATCAAGGGGACGACTTTTTTCAGTCATCCCTTGAAGCGTTTCGCGCCGCTCGCCATGAAATTCTGATTGAATCCTATTTGTTTGAACTGGATCCCGTCGGGCAGAGTTTTCTGCAGGAGCTCCGCGCCGCCGTTCGGCGTGGAGTGAATGTCTATATTTTGGTGGATGGAATCGGGAGCCTGAACTTTGTTCGCTCCTTGCCTGGGGACGAAGACTTTCAGCGTTTAAACTTTAGGATCTATCATCCTTTGCCTTTTCAAGAGCGATGGTCATGGGCTCGACTTCGAAAGTACTTCTTTCTTTTGCAGAAGGTGAATAAACGAAACCATCGCAAAATGATTTTGGTGGATGAGTCCCTGGTGTTCCTTGGAAGCTGCAATATCAGCCAGGTTCATTCCCGAAATTTTTCTGGCCCCGAGGCTTGGCGTGATACCCACGTTCGGTTTCAGTTTTCCTCGAGGGATCCGGAAGTCCAATTCTTAAAGGCCGCGTTTTTTGAGGCCTGGCGGAGCGCTCGACGTCCGAATCCTCTTCGGTTGGCTCGTCAGATTCAAAGACCTGGTTACTGGAAACAATCCGAGAGCCAGCGTTTTCGATTGAACTCTCGAATTCATTGGAGATTCACGAATCTTCATGATCTGAACCGGCGAATCCTTCAGGCAAAAAAGAGTGTGCGCATTACGAATCCCTATTTTGTCCCGCAGCGCTCTTTGTTCCATGCCTTGATCACGGCCGCCCAGCGCGGCGTCGAGGTCTGCCTGTGTTTGCCGAAGAAAAGTGACGTCTGGGTGGTTCAGCAGGCGTCCCGAGCTTTGTACTTTCGTTTGTTGAAAGCCGGAGTTCGAATTTATGAATACGAGCCCTCGATTCTGCATGCAAAGACGCTTGTTATCGATCAAAGCTGGGCCACGGTCGGGTCTCATAACCTCAATCATCGAAGTTTTTTTCATGATCTGGAGGTCCAGGCCGTTTTTACAGACCCTGATTGTATCCGAAATCTTTTGAACCAGTGGCAGATCGATCTTCAGAACTCTCGTCCGGTTCGCCTAGACGATTTGAATAAGGTTACATTTGTGAATAGAATCATAAGTACGATGATCTACTGGTTTCGATATTGGTTATGATTTTATGAAATTGCGGATCCTCAGTTACAACATCCATAAGGGATTTAACAAATGGGGATCCTCCTTTGTTCTTCCTCAAATTCGTAAAGCGATTCGCTCGACGGAAGCGGATCTGGTGCTGCTTCAGGAGGTCGTCGGTGAAAATGCTCGGCATAAGAAGAACATTGAGCTGTGGCCTGAAGAATCCCAATTCGAATTTTTGGCGGATGAGGCTTGGCCGCATTTTTCCTATGGAAAGAACGCGGTCTACACCGAGCGAAATCACGGCAACGCGGTCTTGAGTCGATTTCCTATCTTGAACTGGGCCCAAGTGAATCTTTCCACTCATCGGTGGGAACAAAGGGGACTTCTGCACTGTAAGATCGAGCTTCTTCCATCTGGCAAGGTTGTTCATGTTTTGAATGTGCATTTAGATCTTCTGCATCGAGGGCGATTAAAACAAATTCATCAGATCCTCGACTATGCTCAACAGCTGTCGCATCACGAGCCCGTGATTCTAGCTGGAGACTTCAATGACTGGTCCTGCCAGCTGACGAAGCCACTGCTGCAGCAGGAAATTCGTGAGTGTTTCGTCGAGCTCTATGGTCGACACCCGATGACGTTTCCAAGCCCTCGCCCCATTCTGAGTTTGGATCGAGTCTACTCACGAGGGCTCGCGCCCTTGAAGGCCAGCGTCCTGACGGGCCCTCCGTGGGATTATCTTTCCGATCACTATCCGCTACTGGTCGAATTGGATCTATCGAGCTGAACTGCGACCCTCGTTTTCCTCGTCCTCGGCCTCGACCAGGCGCTGTTTGATATGAGATTCGTCCGACTTCAGCCATCTTGGAATTCGTTTGAGCATTCTTGAACCCTCGCTTGAAAGAGTTCTCGGGATCGGTGGAGTGAGAACTTTGGACCAACGGCCTTCGCGTCCTTGACTTAAGAGCCCTGCAGATCGCAGGCCGTCAGTCAGATTCGAAATCGAGACGTCTGAAACCAGAAGATGGGGAGATTTTCCAGAGAGGGGGGGGCGGGGCCGTCGTATTAGGCCGCTTCGTCGGACGAGTCCTGTTTTTCCTTGGCGATTGGCAGAACGAGTTCAAAACAGCTGTCGGCGACGTCTCGGTTCAAGCGCAAAGTTCCACCATGTTCGGCCGCAATCGCGCGAGAGATGCTAAGACCCAAACCGGTCCCTTTTCCAACCGGCTTGGTGGTGAAGAAAGGATTCATAATTCGATCTTCAATGTCTTTCGGAACGCCTGGGCCCGAATCCCAAATTCGCAAAACACCAAATTCACCGGATTCAAGAATCTCGATATAGATTTTGGCCTGGTCTTGGCTTTCAACAGCGTCGCGGGCATTGTTGAAGAGATTCATGATGATTTGCGAGATTTGCGCAAATCGACCTAGAATCTTGAAATCGCTAGCAGGTTTATGGAATTGGATCTCAACGCCGCGCTTGGCGAACTGCTGCTGGCAGAGCTCGAGAGCCTCGTCTACAAGTTGGCGAAGATCCACATCCGTAAAGGGGTCAGAACTCGCATCTCGGGAAATGGCTTGCAGCCCATGAACAATTTTAGCAATTCGCATCGAGTACTTCACGATACGTTCGCTGAAGTCTCGAAGTTTTTCATCCTGAATCTGGCCATCTTTTTCGATCAGAATTTGCATCAGCTCTGCGATGCCGACCAAAACATTCAGCGGATTGTTGATCTCATGAGCAATACCACTTACGGATTCTCCAAGAGTCGCCAGTCGCGAAGCCTCCATCTGCCGGGCCTGACTAATCTGAAGCTGAGCCTCGAGAGTTTTTCTTTCTGAAATGTCTCGTAGAATGGAGATCAGGACCTTTCGACCATCCTGAAAAACGAAGGGCGTTTTTTTGGTAAGAACCGTGGATTTACGTCCCGTGCTGCTCACGAGCACATCCTCAGACTCATCCCAAGCCCCTGATCGAAGAACACTGCGATCCAGAGCTTCTCCGAAACACTCGGTCGTGGACCATCCCGGAAGCTGTTTCAGGCCCAAGTAGTCCGCGCTCTTCAGACCTAAGAATTCCGAAAAGGCTCGATTTCCATACAGCCACTCGAGCTTTTCGTTCTTCACGTAAATGGGATCGGGGATCGCATTGAGGATGCCCTCGAAGAACTCTCGTTCTCGATGGAGGTTGTCTTCGGCCTCTCGCTGAGCTGTGATATCAAGGCCTGTGATCCCGACCGCCACCACTTGGTTCTGGTCGTCCCGCACAGGAAAAATGTGGTACAGAAAAAAGGACCAACGCCCATTCTCCGATTTCGAAAGGCGAATTTCTCCCTCTGTGGCGCGCCCGGTTTGCAACACTCTTTGAATCTCTAATTCAAAATGAAGCTTGGAAGTTTCAGAGATCGCAGTTTCCATAAAGCTGTGATTCTTTTTCCAACCAAAGGTCGTCGCTTTTTTGTTTGCGACAATTGTCTGCAGTCCTTGATCGACCAGAAGGAACAGCGGAGGTGAGGTGTCGACGACCTTTCGAAAAATTCGAAGTCGGTCGAGTTCAGCGGCCGTAATTTCGGATTCAAGCGCAAGGGTTGTGAGCTGCTTTTTGTAGCCCTTCGCAAGTCGCAAATGGTAAAAAAGGAAGCCCACCGATGTGATGAGTGCGAGCCCTAAAAAGAGTTCAAGAATCACAATAACTTAACGACATTTTTTGCGACTTTCTTAAGCTTAAGCTGGAACAGACCCGACCACGACCTGAAATTTCACTGGGCAAGAGATCTCACGACGTCAGTCTGGTTCAGAGTCACGCTCAGGACTCCGATAGAGGGGAGGACCAGACAAAGGAGATTATCAATGAGTCAATACGATTACGCCGGCCTGTATCAGTTCCTTCTTCATACTCCCGAACAAGGACTGCGAAAAATGTTGGTGGATCAAAAGAGTTTTACCGACGCCCATTTTAACCTGATGTTGAAGATCGTTCGAGGTTGCTCGGAAGCCGATTTCTGTCAACACGCGGAAGAGTCCGATTATCCAAAAGTTAAAATGGGGCCTGCTGAACAAAAGATTAAGGAAAAATTCTGGGGTGATCTGATGTCCGTCTGCGGTGCGCGGGGGCTTCTGGCGCCTGCTCAGAAAGCGGCTTAAAGCCTTTTCGAAATGGACTTCGTCTATCTCGCCTTTGAAAATTTCGAAAGCGAGCTCTCAGCCGAGATTCAGTTCAAAACAGGTCGACAAGCGGTCCAGAAAGGCCGCTTGTTTTACTTTTCAGACAAGCATGATTTTGTGTGGGCTCAGCTTCGGTTGAGCAACTGTCAGAAAATCGAAATCAGTTCAATAGCAAAGGCCGCCGCCGCCCTGCGATCGCGAAAGCGAAACTGGGCAAGCTATTCGTATCATCTGCATCGCCGCACTCAGCTGATTCAAGAGCAATTGCGAGCGCCCGCTGCAAAGCCTCTTCATTTCGGGGACCCCCTTCCGCAGCAGGAGTGGGGCCTTTGGTGGCTGGAGAGCGAAACGCAGCTCGTGATGTGTGAATCGACGGGCTCCAAGTTCCCGGCCGGGGAGCTCAGTTTCGAAGAGGATCGGACACGGCCTCCGTCAAGGGCCTACTTAAAACTCTGGGAAGCCTTCACGGCCCATGTCACGCCACCAAAACCCGGTCAGCTTGTTGTGGATTTGGGATGTTGTCCCGGGGGATGGACCTGGGTCCTTCAAACTTTAAAGTGCCAGGTCATGAGCGTCGACAAAGCCCCCCTTGATCCTCGGATTCAGGGCCTTTCTGGAATCGAGTTTTTGAAGAAAGATGCCTTCCGGTTCGATCCAAGCTCGATTCCCACACCGCAGTGGTTGTTTTCAGATATTATTTGTGAGCCTCGACGGCTCTACGATCTTGTTCGCCACTGGCTGGACGAACACCCCCATTTGAACTGTGTTTGTACGATCAAATACAAGGGGACCACGGACTTTGCCACCACCGAGCTGATGGCCCAGATTCCCGGCTCAAGATTGGTGCATTTGGTTCACAATAAGCACGAAGTCACCTGGATTCGCCAGCCCTTGTAAGGGTTGACCTTGCGAAAAACCCCCGCTAAAACTAGGTTCTCTTTCTGCGCGCGCGGGTGGTGGAATTGGTAGACACGCAGGTCTCAGAAGCCTGTGAGTAACATCGTGGGGGTTCAAGTCCCCCCCCGCGCACCAACGAATTTTCCTTAGTAAAATCAGTGTTTTAAAATGTTCAGTGATCTCAAACACAAGCTGTATTTGGCAAAAGAGACTTGAACCGGCGTTCAATTCAAAGTTAGCGGCAAAGCACGATCTAAATTTTCAAGTCCCCTAGGGTGCGAAGACCGAGTGGACTTGAACTACTTCGAAAAATTTTTGAGTGCTTCGAGTTCGCGAGCGAGTTCAGACTTCTTTTGATGAATCAACTTTTTCATTCGCAATTTGAATATTGCGATGATGCGCTGAAGATCCAATCGGCGATTTCTCTGTTCTAGATGCCAGCGAAAAAACTGAACGATAGACTCCATGTCCTCATCGGTGATTCCAAGTTTACGTCGTTCAATCGATGGATAAAAAATCGACTCGTCGTAGATCGGCATCTCTTCGCGTTCAGGCGGAGGCAGCAGAGGTCTCTTGCTCATAAGGATTCACAACGGGAACAGCGCTTCTTGCTTGAGGCCGAAATCCATAATCGCCGCAAGCGAAGCCAAGTAAGCCATTTCTTCGTCATGACCTAGAATTCTATTGAGATTGATCTCGGTCGGAATGCTCTTCTGATTGAGCCCGTAAATCAAAACCTTTTCTCCATCACTGACAACGCCGCCGATCTCTTTGATCTGATCCTGAAGACCAGAATTTTTGGAGAAGTAGTAGGTCTTTCCTTTGCGGAGAATCTCGTTCCCGGCGAGTTCAATCACGGCCCGATCATCCGCATTGAGAATCGTCGACATGTGGGGACCTACTCCGCCATACACTTGCAAATAAGCTTGGTGCAAGTTATCGGAAGAACTGCTCAGCTCTTTGATGACGACAACATCGGGCGTGAACGTCGAAAGCTTCGACTTCGATTTAAGCTGATTCAAGAGTACTTTTTCCGAAACTACGAGAATGAAAGGTTTAACCGTCGGAATGTCGGCCATCCCATCCCACGCTACGACAGGTACGCTCTTTCCACTTTTTTCGAAGTGCTGCTTGATAAGATTCGCAGTTAACTCCAGGTTACTAACGCCTCCGACCATAACTGAAGTTTTCTCAAAACGGTTCATAACAAATCTCCTCTCTTCAGGCGACAAGCCTGGTTTGTTTTGTTTCAGAGAGGTTATGACTTGTTTCAGTTTTGAATGGGCAGCCGCCAGATCCGACCGCTCCTTTTCGACAACAGAGAGTTGTTTTTCCAGAAGCTCACACAACTTCGCACGATCCAATGATTCGTTGATCTCTAATAGCGACCGAATCTCAGCCAGTGAAAAACCAAAGGCTTTGAACTGCTTGATTCGATCGACTGTTTGAACCTGTTCGCTCGTGAAGTATCGGCATTCGTTTTCACCGCGTGTGTGAGCTTTTATCAAACCGGCCTTCTCATAAACACGAATAGTTCGCTCTGATAGCGATACCTGTTTTGCAAATTGTCCGATTGTAAGCCAACCCTTCATCATAACCTCACGAAAAGCGTAAAGGTTGACGTTAGGTCAGACTCAAGAGAATTTTTAAAGCTGGTACAGGGCTGCGCGCGATTCGTCATTATTTCGCAACCAGCCGCTCAAAGAGGTCTGCTAGCTGCTCTTTCGTCATTTTCTTTTCGGCGATGGCGATCATCGCATCGTAGAGTTCCATCTGCTCATCTTCGATTTGAAAACCGTTTATGGCCAAAAAAGTTAAAGCGACATCAAGCGCCGCTCGCTTATTGCCATCCACGAAAGCTTGAGATTCTGCCAAATGGTATGCGTAGGCCGAGGCTTTAAGAAAAACGGTTGGATAAAGATCTTTTCCGTCAAATGTAGCTTTTGGACTTTCCACCGCCGCTTCAAGACCCGAACGATTTCGGATTCCATCGGCGCCACCAAATTCTTTGAGCTGGCGTTGATGAATCTCGAGCACGACCTCTAACGAAATATAAAAAGGCTCATTTGGCGAGTTTCTTGAAGACATTCTTTTGGGTCTTTCGGATTTTATCACTCGCTTCTAATGCCATACGGTCGACTTCTTTTTGGCTCATGGGCTCAAGAACAATTTTTTTTCCTTCAATGGAAACCTTGAAGGTGCTTTCGGTATCTGCGTCGACAAGGCTGAGCAGAGTTTTATCCAAAACCACGGCCTGTGTATTACCTACTTTGGTGAGCTTCTTCGCAATCATAGACCCTCCAGGTCGATCTTAAGTATACCAATGGTATACCAAAAGATCAAGAAAGAACTGGAGAGCGGATAGTGTCGTGGAGAACAAGTACTGGTTCTCCAATAATTGTTCTCCACGACGCAATTGAGATTCAATAAAATCAACTACTTAGCTATGGAGAAGACTCAGAAAGCGCAGTTCCAAGATCGTCCACCAGGGGGCACCATCAGCTGCCCAAGGCAGCTGACCCGTATACCGTATACCGTATACCGTATACTGTATACTGTATACAGAACGGGGTTCGGTAGACGGACTGACTCCGACTCTTCGCCTCTTCTCACTTTGCTGCCGATCGCTTCCCGAAGTTTGACGGCCCCCCCCCTCGAGCGTTGTGAGTTCAGTCTACTCCAGTCCGTTGGCTTTTCGATACTGCTCGACGCCTTTTTCTGTCATGTACTTGGCGTACTCGGCTTGAAGGGCGGGGTTTTTGTTCATCTCGTGCATGTCGACCACGATCATGCCATCCACCGTATTGAAATCAGGATCAAAAGCAAAATCGAGATAACGACCTCGAAGGTTCGAGTAAATTCCTAAAAGAGGAGGAATGTCCTGGCCATCAAGAGCCTGCACGGTTTGATTGAGCTGATCGATATCATTGATGTTGTCGACTAACGCTCTTTCATACTCGTTCAGCTGTGCTTCAAATGGGACCTTTGCTTTGGCCAAGGGAGTGTTGATATTTTGATTGGCTGGCTTCACCAAGTGAATGTCAACTCCGCCGCGAACCCTGAGCGGCTGGGGATCGATCGCCTTGAGTTCGTCAAAAATCAAAGCCTTGTGAGTGGTCTCATTTTCAGGATTCCAAATTGGCTTCATCTCGCGCGCGTCCACAACGGGGCTTAGGCGGTCAATCATTGAAAAGGTAAGGGCTCGCAAGTAGTTCATCAGACCTTTTGCGTCGAGTGTGCCTTCCGGCTTTTCAAATCTCTTCAGGAGTTTGTTCCCTGCCAAGCGGTGTCCCACTCCGAAAGTGATTTCGCGGCCGATGTTCGTCGCGATTTCGCGAAGATGAAAGAGGGGGATCACGGCCCAAGCCATTTTGCCCATCGTCTTTTCCAACATCCCTTTGCCCAGTTTCTGCTTTTCAGCCTGACGGCGGACGCGATACCACGTCGTGCTCGCTTCATCCGCAACAAAAACAGGAAGAACTTCCGCATTTGGAACAGCTGACAGAAGAGCCGATGTGCCCGTTTTCCAAGATTTCTCAAAGGGAAGTCCTTCGAGGGTGCTCTTCATCGAGACCTCACCGGCCGGAAAGATAAAGACCGCGCCCCCCGCTTGAAGATGAGGTATAATCTGATCCTTCATTACCGACTCATTGTATCTTCGCCCTTCTGCCGTTCCATAAGGGCTCAAGAAAAAGGCGGATGCCAAGACGAAGGCCCGACAGACGTCTCGATTGAACGGCAGGGGCAGGAAAAAAGTCAAAAACCTCTCGTAAGCTTTGTACACTGGGGGGATGAAACTTCGATCCTCGGCTGGGTTTTCCTTGATAGAGATTCTTGTCGGACTGGGCCTGATGTCCATCATGGGGCTGGTGATGGCGAACATGATGCAAAACCAGCACAAAGAGACCTTAGCTCTGACTGAAAAACTGGCCGCTCTTGATTTCCAGAATTTTGCTGTCTCGTCCTTGGCAAGCGGAAGCGCCTGTTTGTACGCCTTGAATAATCCGGCTCCGTTAACATTTGATTCAACTGCTGTGACTCCAACGACTCCGCAGATCATCACTTTAACGACCCCTCTGTACACTCATGTCGTGGGTGGAGTTCCGGGCCCTGTCCTCGCCGAGGTGGGTAAGCCGGCCTCGATTTTTGCCAAATCCCTCGTGGTCAGTGCCATTCGTCTAAAAATAACGGGTGGCATTGGGGATACGTTCTCGGGCCAGTGGGAAATCCAGTACGACCCCGTCAAAACAATTCGAACGATAAGACCCGCCGTGATCTCAGCGAGCTTAAAGGCTGACATTTCAACTCCAACCACCGCTCGAATCATCGCTTGCCAAGCGTCGGCGTCGGCGACAGTTGCAGATTGCAACAATCCTGCAAGTCCAGAGGCCTCAACGAATAGACCCTGCCTGATGCAGATGTACCGTTGCCCTCGGAACATGACCACGCCGCCTGGAAGTTGGGCTTCTTATGGATGTCTCGGACAGTTACAAGCGGGTTCTCAGTGCGACAACTTCGCCTGGACCGGTTTTGTTCATCAGACGACTCTCGATTGTACACCTGCAGGAAAAGCTCTCATTCACTAAACCCAATCTTGGAGTCCGTGTGGGTCTACACTCGTTCGCTCTTGTGTTCTGAATCACACGCAACTTCAAACTGAGCCCAATAGAATCTGCAAAGATGTAAACATGTTCATGTTTTTTCCTAAAATGGCATTGTGTTGACATAAGCTTCTCCGTCAATTCGCAGGGTTTTTCTGTCAACTTTGAATCTTGTCAAATTTTTAAATAGGAATTTTCAAGCTAGGTTCTTTTGCTAGGATTTAAAAAAAATTTGGCCTACAAGGAGGTACTTAATGAAAAGGTTTCTTTTGGTTTCAGCGCTATTCTCGTTGGGAATAGGTTGCTCCAACAATAGTAGCGATTCAAATGGAGTTCGACTGGCTCAGCTTGCCGAAACGGGAACACAAGCTGACCTTCTCGGAACGTGGTCTCAGGCTTGCCAAGCAGGCTCATTTACAGTGGCAGGTTTCGCGAATGCGGGTAACGCAGCCAATGGCGGAGCTGCAGCTGGCGACGCGGCTGATGATGCGAACGACGACACCAATATGAACGATGATCAGAACGGAAGTCAGGGTTCGAACGCACAGCAGGAACCCGATGATCAAGAAAAGCCTGATCAAGAAAAGCCTGATCAAGAGGAACCTGATCAAGATCAAGCCCAAGAAGAAGGCAAAGATGATGGCGATGATGACGATGATCAAGGTGAAGATCCTGACGACGGAAACGGCGGCGGCGAAGAACCTAACCAAGGTCAAATCGTAGCAACTCAAAATTTCTTGCGAGTGTCTCAAGATTCGATGGTTCTGGTGACTCGTGGTTATGCAACAGAAGACTGTTCGGGTGAGGCTGTCGCGGAAGCTCGTGTTGAAATGGACTACGATATCGAAGACTACAACGCCGGTCAGAATAGAAATGTCGAAATGACTTTGAATTCAGCTGAGCTCACTTTCAACTCGGAAGAAGCTGCAGAGGCTGCGGGTCAAGCCCGTCTTTGTGGAATTTGGAGCTGGCAAGCTGAGGAAGAGAAGAGCATTTTGGGTACATCTTGCTTGGCCAACATGCCTCGATCGGCTGACGCTGAGTTCCCACAAATTCTCAGCTACTCAGGCGGTAACCTTTCCTTCGGCGTCATGAGTGGTGACGGTTCTACACGTCCTACAGAGCTGAGCGG
>JBKDHV010000064.1:0-15485 GCA_046336915.1 Bdellovibrionales bacterium | reverse complement strand
GCTCTATCCGATCGCGTAACCGACTGATACTACTTAGGTATATAAATTTGTCCATTTTTGATAGGTTACCCTATCATTTTTGATAGGTCAACCTATCAAAAATGGATCACCTCCAGTTTGAATGAATCCGTTTTAAGGGCTCTGGGCCTACGGATTCTCCCGATTCTCGGATTTATTCCATTTAGCCGGACCTTCGTTGACCCTCGCACCCTGGCTTGTTAGTTTCCGCCCACATGGCCAAAAGATCTGACATTTTCCAGGAACAAACTTTATCAGGGTTGTACTTGAATCACCCGCAGCTTTTGCTCCTGCAAAAAGAAGATTGGAAAGACTATCTTACACTTTTAGCCATAATCTATGATCTCATTGAAGAGGACAATGTTCGCGTCCCCCACGAGGTGATTCGATCCGTTGCCCTGAAATTTTTCTCGCAGGGAAAATACTCATCTCCTGAAAATAAAATCACGCAGTTCTTTACGATGGCCATCGGTGAACTGAAGGTGCTGAAGGACTCCCATGACCAGTTGGGCCAACGATACCTTGAAACGACTCGGTATGGAAAAGAGCTCTTGCAATTCGTTGAAGGCCTTCTGACGCAGCGGACTCGTTTTTCAGGAACGGGCGCTGAAACTCTGCTCGCGGCCCTCAATCAACTGCTGATTGCACGCCAACAAATGACAAAGGAGCAGGCTTTAGTCCATCACAGGCAGAAAATTAAACTGTACCAGCAGGATATTCAAAGAATTCAGGAAAAGGGTCTTGAATACGCGGAGCTTCTGCCAATTCCGCACTCAAACGAAGCTCTTTTCAGCCAAGCTGAAGAAGCTGCAGTTCATATTTTATCATCGGTGGAGGACGTAAAAGTCGCTATCGAAAGACAAAGGCAAGAAATGGCCGAAGAGTATTTTGAGTCGGCCTTGTCTGCAGGACGAAAGCTGAATGCCGTTGTCGAATTCTACGAGGGGCTCCATAAGTCATCTGAGTACACAAGCTACATTCAAGCTAAAAATCTTCTTTCTTATTTAGAGGGGCTTTCCGCGCGCTTCCAACACAAGAATATCGATCATCTTGTTCATCATATTCAGACTCAAGAGTTGGTCGACAAGAATACGGTGCAAAGATCTCAGCTGAAAAGTTTTTCCGCTCAATTTCATGCGGCTGACAACAGCATTCAAGAAAAGATCAAATCTCAGTTGCGGCTCTTACAACAGCAAGTCGCCTATGCCATGACTCAAGACATGCAGGGTGTGCAAAAAAACCTAAAAGGTCTGATATCGACACTTCTCTCACACCGGGAACAAGCCCTTGATGCCTTCGAGAAAAACCCTGTTGAGATTGAAATCCCCACAGAGTTTAACCACGGTGACGTGGACCTGTATCACTTTCAAGTTCCTTCGGAAGTGGAAATCCCCCCATTTGACCTTAATCAGCTCGATATGGAAGAGCAGAAGGCCCTCTTCGAGGCCCTGCTAGCAGCTGAAGAGGCCACCCTTCAATCGGTTATCGAAAAATTTTGCTCCCAACTTCAAGTTAAAGGTCGAATCTCACTTGATACCTACGATCTCACATTAGGCCTCGCCGAATACTATGTTCTTAGTGAAATCGAAATTTTTTGCGCCGGAGTTCGAAAAGAGTTCGATCGCTACCATGATGTAAATGTTCGTAGCAAATTTGGTGACTTTGTCCTGCTAAACTCACCCTGTTATATCTTTTATAGTGAGGTCAACTAAATGGATCTAAGCAAAAGTGATTTTGAAATTGCCGGCTGCTTGCGACGTTTGACGAAAAACCGATTCCTATTGCGCTCAAAAAACGAAAAGTGGTTCCAAACAATCCTCGATTACCGGGAAAAACTCCAGACGCTATTCAACTCCTTTTTAATCCAACTCGATATCAATGAATCCTTAGGGGTCGCCTACCTTCGCCCTCGCTCATCTGATATCGAGGAAGCGCTAGGCTATCAAATGGGGCATCGTCAAAATCTGGGCCCCCTCTCATCGCTCCTTATCTTCCAGCTGCGGAACCTTCGACTGCAGCATTTTCTGAATCCCAGCTCGGATGAGGTCCCCTTCATAACCGTGGGGGAACTACGAGAGTTCGCTCAAGTCTTCAGCCGATCGGACATTGATCGTGAATTTGAACGACAATTCCGAAAAAGCTTAGAAGAGCTCAAGGAGCTGAGTCTTCTGTTGCCAACCGCCTCCCAGCCGGATCTCTTCGAAATTACGGCCGTTTGCGAGATACTCCTCCCTGCGGATCAAATTCAAGAAATAAAAATAAAGATGGATCACTATTTCAGTTCTCGCACGCCAGAACCAGGAGAAGTCTGATGCTCGATCAGGGTTATTCTATCGAAGCTATTGAAATGCTAAACTGGGGAAACTTCCATGGCCTCCAGAAAGTCAGTTTACGGAGTCCACAGCAGGATGGTCTTCTTTTTTCATCACCGCCGGCGTCTGCGATTATCGGGATAAATGGTTCTGGCAAGTCGACTTTGATTGATGGACTGATGATGGCTTTGCTGCCTTTTGAAAATTCCCTCAAGCTCGGAGTTACCAACGATGTTGAGGGGGGCTCGTCAGGCGGGCGTACGATTCGCGACTATGTCTTGGGAAAGTTTTCCTCTTCAGGAGAAGAGGTCGGCAGCACCCTTGAACATATCTACGGCCGCAAAGATGGCTGTTCCATCTTTCTAGTTCGTTTACGCCACAATCGTCATCCCGATAGAGTACTCGTCTTCGGACGGTGCTGGTGGTATCAGAACTTCAGGGTTAATGATACTCAATTAGCCTTTATTCACTACGAAAATCTCGCGATCGAGCAACTCTGCGAGAACAGAATACCCCCAAGAAATGCTCGGGCGTTTCGAGAGCTGCAAAAGTCTTCGCTGCCATCTCTCCAAGTTTTTGATACCATGAATAACTACTTCATGTCCCTTTCAAGCGCCCTAGGCCATATCAACAAAGACGACCTGAAGATTTTAAACCGGGCCTTTTACGTAAAATCCATCTCTCAAATTGACCAATTCATCCGTGAGAATATGCTGATTGAACACGACAACCCTCACTTGGATCGCCTGCTCGAGAATGTCAGAAACGGGCAGGAGATTGCGCAAGCCATCCACAGCTGCAATCAAAAAATCACAGCGATCGAGAGAATACTTAAACAGCTAAAAAAGCTTCAAGATCTGGCAGAGAAAAAGAAAAAAAATGAATACGATCAGAAGCTGTTGTCTCTTTACAAAGACTGGTCGGATCTTGAAGCCCTCCGACTCCAAATCCAATCTGAACGATCAGAGCTGCAAAATCTTGAATCAACTAAACCCACACTTGAGGCCACGGTCGGTGAACTGACGGCTTTGCGCGATCGCCTTCAGCAACAACTTTATCAAAAAGATGTCGACACAAGACTGCAGCACGTTGAGCTTGAAATTAAACATCTAACTGAAAAGGAAACATGGCTTCGCGAACTCAGGGAAAAGTTTGAGAATCGCGTAAAAAAACTCAAACTGAAGACCCCCTTAGAGACACACGAATGGCCTGCTTTTCAAGAAAAACTCCAGGCTCAACTTGATGTTATTGATTCTCAAAGTGAGACTCTTAATTCGGAGCTCGAAGGGTACCGCGAAAAGAAAATCCAACTGGAAGCAGATTGTAAAGCTGTCCGCGAAGAGCTGGAGCACCTGTCCAAGTTCAAGACCTTGATCCCAAAGGAACTTTACTCGATCAAGGAAGCCGCTCTTGAAGAATTAAACCTCCCGGATAAACATCTCTACTTCGTTGGTGAATTGATTCAAATTAAGACCGAGCATCGAAATCAACGTCGTGCTATTGAATCAGTCCTATTTCCCATTTCACGAAATCTCTTATGCCACCCCGACAGCCTCAATGCCCTAACAAAGTGGCTGGACTCCAAGGGGCTAAAAGCTGACATCACAGTCAAAAGAATTAAATTGGAAGAGCTCGAAGTTGAAGTTGCAACCCCAGAATGCCGCGGCCAATCCGATATGATACTTGAAATGATTGACATCTTACCGAAGACCGAGCATCCATTTGCAAGTTACCTGTGGAAGTGGCTGATAGATGTATTCGACTACAAACTCGTACCCGTCAGCAAATTTAAATCTGAAGAAAAGAAACTGGTAACAAGCGAAGGTTTGGTCAAAACTGACAACAGAACCTTCAGAAAATTAAAGACAAATTTCTCTTACTCACTGGGTTGGGATAACCGGGAAACCCTTGAAAGTCTAACTCAGAAACTTATTGGGCTGAACGAAGAATTTCAAGGAGTGAAGTCCTCGCTTGAAGCCGGGATCAAAAATTTACACCTGCTTGATGAGTCCAGACGGGATCTAAGTCTTTTAAATGAAAAGAATCCTCCTGAATTTCTCATGCTGCCTTTTCTCCGCCAGCAAATACAGAATCTCGCCTCTGAAAAAAGCGAGCTCTTAAAGTCGAATCCTGATTATCTTAAAATTAAGAGGCAGGTGGAAGAGGCCATAGTCTCGCTCGATGTGGCCCTAGGCCGCCTTGGGGATTGTAAAGCGCAGATTCAAAGTAAAACTCAATTTTTAGAAAAGGTCACCAATGTATCACGCATCAAGGAACGGGAGTTAAAGACCTCAATTCTTTATGCTGAAGTTTGCTCAATTGTGGGTGATGACGAATCCTTGAATTTTGCTCTTTCTGAACTTCACCAAAGACTTGAGAAAAGTAAAACTTCGAGAATCTCTTATGAAGCCGATTTACGAAAATCAGCACAGGAAATCGAAGGTCTTTACCTTCAGATCACATCAAGAGCTTCTCAAGAGCTTGGGAATTACCGGCGAGAGTACGCCGATCCTAATGTCCTTTACTCAGTTTCAGATTCCCTAATTTCAGACCTTGTTTCAAGCTGGGAGAAGCTCGACGAGAGATTGCGCTTAACAGAGCTTCCGCAAGCGCAAGAAAAGTGGCGCAAGTTTTTTGATCAAATCTTGTTAGAATCCGTAAAGGACATGATCAACGAGGTCAAAGCAAAGGCTCATGAAACTTCCACGAGTATTCAATCTATCAACGAAGTTCTAAAACTCACTAACTTTGAGGACCTCCCGACAGAAAAACGCTATCTGAAAATTGATATTCAAGCCTCTTCTGATGAACGTATCCGTAAGTTTAAACGACAGATGGATTCTGTTGAAAAGATTCTCGGCCCCGCCTTCCGAAGCCAAGCCGAGGTGCAAAGTGAATCCATTATGTCGACTCTAACAGGTTTTGTTGAAGAACTTCAGAAGGACCCGGCTTATCGATTGTTTGTGACAGATGTGCGCAACCATTTTCATTTCAAAGTCCAGTCTCTTCGCCGTATGGAGGACCAGCCGGACATCGTGATGGAAACCTTTACGGGAGCCAGGAAGGACGCCAAGAGCTCTGCCCAGACAACACAATTAGCCTACGTCTTATTAGCGTCTTGTATAGCGTTTCGCTTTCGTTTTCATGATCCCACGCGCGGAAAGGACACACCTCGTCTTCTTGTGCTAGATGAGTTTGGCGGTAAGTTTGATAATGAAAAGCCGAAGGAAATCTTAAAACTTCTCGCCCAAATGGGCTTTCAATCCCTTTTAGTCAGTCCCATGTCCAAGGCAGATCTTTTGGCGGAGTACGTTGATCATTTGGTTCTAGTTCACAAGGTTTCAGCCAGTCACTCGAAAACTCAATCCTATCCCGTCGCCTCAAAGCAAGAGTATGATCGGTTAATAGGCAAAAGAGCCCGTGAGGTCACAACGTGACCCTCCTGCCTTTACAAGACTACTTCAAAAAAGCAGAACGAGACTATGTGCTTGAAGGTAAAACGGAATTCTTATTCCCCATCCGAGCGAAGCCGGGAGAGCAGGACTTTTACATTCGACTTGATCAAGAGTTGCAGCGACAGAGTCAAATTAAAGTTATGTCCTATCGCTCTGTAAAAGAGGGTTGGGCTAAAGTATCCAGACCTGCCGCTGTAGGTTTTGATGAAAGTGTCCTGCTGACCAAGCATCCTCATCTGAAAGTCCTCCGAGCGTTTTTCGAAGACCTCGTAAGCAAGTTCTCAAAGCTTCCCGTTCGCGAATTTCTTCAACACGGCTACGTCGAATGCAGCCAGGATCCTCAGGCTTTCAAGTCCGCACTCGAGGTTTATCTCTACCTTCTCGAACATCGCGATGAGATCGTGGGTCTAATGCCAAGGCAGATTCCCCACGGACAATCGACGAAGCTCATAGGTCGCAATCAGCTGCTTCTTCGATTTTTTTCCTACGACCTAAAATTGACTGAAACCACATGGAAAGATTTTTTTAGCTACTTCAAACTTCAAAGTCGGCCAACAGAATTTCGTTTTTATGCCCCCTCTTGCGCGTGCCAGGGAAGTCCGCTGACTCGTTACAATGGCATCATGGCTCGAGACTGGATCGAAACCCTCGATTTTTCCAGTTTGAAAGCCACTTTAATCGTTGAAAATATTGAAACGTTCTTTCAACTTGTCTCCCAGACTGAAACGACTCTCTTGATTTGGGGCGGCGGGTGGAAAGCTGCCCAGCTGCAGAACTTCCTTCCCCGTCTCCCTCAACCAATTTTTTACTGGGGCGACCTCGATAAAGAAGGCTACGAAATCTACGGCTTTCTCAAGCAACGTCATCCACAACTTCAATCCGTTCTGATGTCCCATGCGATTCTAGAAAAGTATCGGGGCCTCCATCAAAAGAAAGAGATTTACACCGGGCCCTTCCGCCGCGTCGAAGGGCTCCAAAACGAGTACGAAGAAGTCTGCCTTCGCGGCCTACAAATCGAACAAGAACAAATCCAAGAACCCTGGCCCTTCCGACCAGATCTCAGGTGAGGTTATCTTCTTATAGATCCGCCATCAGGCCTCGGCCCATACCCAACCCCAACAGAAATCGGAGAGCCAAGGTTTCCGTGGACTTAAAACTGTCACCTGTCTTAAAAGCCGACACTCCTACAGTCTTCAGTAAAGGGCTTAGCACGGTCTGCTTTCTGCACGATATGGGCCTAGAAAACTTGGAGGAAAATATGAAAAAGTCCCTGATTTTGTCGCTAATGGTGTTCGGTTCGGTGGGTTTTGCCAAAGATATGACTCTTCGATGTGACCTGGCCGAGAAGGGAACGAACTCCTTTTCGGGTGAGATTCGTGTCCAGATTCAAGAGGACAATGTGGCCTTCGCGGATGCATTTCTTTCGATGCAACCAGAAGGATCTGCTGCTTCATCTCAGCTTTTGATCGAGCAGGAGATGAGAGCCGAGATCGAGAAAGTTGTGACGGGCGAGGATTTTACAAACTTGCAGAATCTTCGAGTGCTCCAGGCCCAATCTGTGATTCAAGACTCAGATGCCCAACTGACTGTCGTGATCGGACAAGACCGCTACAACGGCCAGCTCACTCAAAATGGCATCATGTATCTTTCAAACTGCACGGAAATCAAAAAGACTTCGAAGTAAATCGAAGTCTTACCGGATCTCGTAACGTAGGAAGCGGCACTCGATACTTCCGTTATAGACGAAGTGCTTGCGGCTCGCCTTCAACTTCAGATCTGCGATCAGGTCTTTGTTACCCGAAAGAATCCAAGCGTTCCAACCTTTAAACTGCGTCTTCAGAGTGTGACTGAAATCCCGGTAAACATCGCGCAGATTGTCTTCATCACCCAACCGAGCGCCATAAGGCGGGTTCGTCACAATCAGACCCTTTTCCACCGGAGGCGTCAGCGTTGTAACCGACTCGCGCTTGAACTTGATACAGCCATTTACACCGGCGCGCTTCGCATTCTCGATAGCCTTCATAAGCACGCGTCGTTCGATGTCGTAGCCATAAAAATGTAAATCACCGCAATCTTCTTTTTCAGCCGAGACGGCCTCGTCGACAAGTTGCTCCCACATATCTTTCTGGAAACCCTTCAAGCGCATAAAGCCGAATCGCTTGCGCATTGAGCCCGGCGCAATGTTCATCACCATCATTGCCGCTTCAATCAAGATGGTTCCGGACCCACACATCGGGTCGACGATCGGCGTCTTACGATCCCACTCCGAAAGTTGCAGAAGTCCCGCCGCCAGATTTTCTTTCAACGGAGCTTCACCGGCTTCTAAACGGTAACCCCGCATGAACAGTGAGTCTCCGCTGGTGTCGATCGCCACCGAGAAATGATTCTTGTAGGCCTTCACGTAAATAATCAGATCAGGGCGTTCATTGTCCACGCTGGGACGCACGCCGGTCTTTTCACGAAACTGATCAACAATCGCATCCTTCACCTTCATGGCGATGAAGCGCTGATCTTTCAGCATGGATTCCTTCGTCGAGGCCTCCACTTTGATTGTCTGTTGAGGATCGATGTACTTGGTAAAATCGTGCTTCAAGATATTATGATACAGTTCTTCCGAACGGTACGCCGTGAAATTCAAAATGGGCTTCAGGATTCGACTGGCAAAGCGCGAGTGAAGATTGACCTTGTAGCAGGACTCCCAGTTGCCGTCGAAAAAGACGCCATTCTGCGAGCGATCGTAAGGCTGCAGGCCTAATTCGCGAAGTTCATTTTCCAGGGGTTCAACGAGTCCTTTAGGACAGCTGGCAAAAAATTGTGGCATAGAGCCCTTCCCTTCTTTTTGCAAGACGGGCTCTCGATTCTGAAAGCGTGATTACGTCTCGCGATATTGAGGACCGCCACCTCCCTCGGGCACGGTCCAAGAAATATTGTCGAAGGGACACTTAATATCACAGGTCTTACAGTGAATACAGTTGGTATAATTTATATTCAAATCGAATTTGCCAGATTCCAATTTTGACGGAAGCATTTCGTACACAGCTGCGGGACAGAAATGCGTGCAAGGACTCTTGTACTGAGGCTCGCAAACCGTGCGACAAGTATCTGTATTCGCAACGATTAAGTGATTTGGCGAGTTTTCGTCGTGTCCCGTTCCGGTCATGTAGACGCTGGAAAGCTTATCAAAGAAAAGCTGAGAATCCGGTTTTGGCAGCTTGTTGTCTTGCGCCTGCAGACCTTCCGAGCACCAAACTTCCTGTAATTTTTTCGTAGTTTGATAATCAACATGAGAAGGCATGCGATCCCGAAGCCCACGGCCACCGGTTATTTCCTGCAAAGCAATCCAAGGCAAAGATTTAAAAATTCCCATGCTCAGGGTCTGATGGAAATTTCGAACTCGATAAAGCTCCTTCTTGATGTAGGACGCGTGAACTTTCTGTTCGTACTCAACAGTTGTCTTCTCGGAAACATCTCCTGTCGCAAGCGCCTTCAAGGCCACTTCCGCGGCGTTCATGCCAGCTTTCATCGCCAAGTGAATCCCTTTTAATTTCTGAACATCAACCATGCTCGCGGAATCTCCGCACACCATCCAGCCATTTCCGTAAAGCTTTGGCATCGAGTACCAACCGCCCGCGGGCAAAGTTTTGCCTCCGTAGGCGATCACTTTTCCGCCTTTAATCATTTCAGCGATGAAAGGATGAGTCTTCAGTTTCTGTAGTTCACGGTGGGGGTCAAGAAGCGGATCGCGAGAATCCAAATACGCCACAAGCCCCAGAATGATTTTGTCACCAGGGATCGTATAAATAAAAGTTCCACCCACACTCTTCTTCAGCGGATATCCCAGCGTGTGAATGACCTGACCCGGCTTCACCGTGCCAGGGGGCATTTGAATAATTTCTTTTACACCCTCTTCATAGGTTTCGGGGTTCTTCCCCTCGCGAAGATTCAATTTCTTTTGCACCTGTTTGAACAGGGAACCACGAGGTCCCTCCGCGAAGATCGTGACTTTTGATTTCAGGATAAGACCTGGTTCGAAGTTGGATTTCGGATTTCCGTTCTTATCACGTCCTTTATCTCCCGTGCGAACTCCGACAATCTTGTCACCTTCGTAAAGCGCTTCAACGGCGGCAAATCCTGGGAAAATATTCACCCCATTCGCTTCACACTGCGAAGCCAACCAGCGATTTAACTGACTCAGGGAAACAATGTAATTCCCCTTATTGTGAAAAGGCGGAGGCGTGATCGGAAGCTTAAAAGACGACTGATCTCCCAAGTAATGAACAGCATCGTAGGTCACCTCTGCATCCAGCGGGCAGCCCTTCACCTTAAAGTCTGGAACGAGCTCTTCAAGCGCTTTCGGGTTCAACACCGCACCGGAAAAAGAATGCGCCCCGATTTCGGCCCCTTTTTCGATGACGACAATCATCGGATCTTGAACGGGCTGACCTTCGATTTCTCCAGAAGCCACATCCGAGTTGTACTTCTTGATTTGATTCGTAAGATGAAGCGCACAGGACAAACCCGCAGCGCCACCCCCAACGATCAAAACATCCACTTCCATGGTTTCTCGAGTTACACCTTCAGGTAAAGAACTGTACACTTGACTCATAGACGCCTCAGTCGTGTTCTTGATTCGTTTCGGTTTCTTTCTTTTCGATCACCGGCGCAATTTTGCGCTGGGGTTTATGCACCTGACCCTGAACTTGCAGGTCTCCTTCTTCCGCACCATTGCGATATTTTCGAGTCTTCGCTCGCTCCATGACTTCGCGATCCTGAGATACGGTCTCGTTGGAGGCTCTTGAAGTCATAGAAAAGGCCAAGACAGACGCGACAAGAAACAAGGGCTGCAAAATTTTTGCTAAAGACTGGATTCGAAGCTCAGTTGGTTTCATGGCGCTATTTGAAAACAAATCGAAACAAAAGTCACGGCCTGGACGCGCGAAACGGCCCTCTTCTGTGATTTTTCATAGGAATTTGCTGCCGAACTTTTTGAATTTCGCGCAAGGCGAGCTCCGCGATTTGCAACTTCGGTGAGTCGAGGATCTCGAGAATCTTTTGCCCCCAGGGGTCAACAATTAGGCTATGCCCATAGGTCTCGCGTTGTCCCCTCGGGCTGCGGTGCTGACCGCTCTGGGCGCTCGCGATAATGTAACATTGGCTCTCGATGGCGCGCGCCCTCAAGAGAATCTCCCAATGAGCCTGTCCCGTCTTCACAAGAAAAGCCGAAGGCACCAAAATGACTTCAACTCCCTCTTCAGCATACGCGTGAAACAGCTCCGAAAAGCGCACATCGTAACAAATCGACTGTCCCAAGCGCCACTCCCCCACATTCAAAGTTCGGGGTCCCGAGCCATGAGCAAACACATCCGACTCGCGAATAGGCCGCTGCCCTTCGAGCTCGATGTCAAAAAGATGGGTTTTGGTATAACTTGGTTGAATCTGCCCCTGGGCATCAATCCACATGGAAGCATTGTAAAGCTGAGCTCCCTGCACCAAAGGCACCGAACCCAAATGAACCGCGCACCGAGAGTGTTTCGCCCAATCCGCGATCTTTTGAAAAGCCGAATCCGAAGCCTGTAAGCCCTTTACGGATTCCCCTTCCTTCAATCGCATGTACAAACAATTCTCAGGAAAAAAAACGACATCCACTTCGCCAGGGTTCACCGCACTCAGCAAATCGAGGATCATTTTCAGGTTCGCATCGACATCATCGATTGAGGTGATCTGAGCGATCCCCACTCGTAGATTCTTCATCTTAGAAATTACAACCTATGGCTTAGCGAAGATCAATCAGGTTCGAAACACGCGACTCTTTAACTTCGCGACATTTCCAATCGGCCTTTTCAAGGACTTCTCGCACTTTGTTCAGGATATCTTGGCAGGACGCCGAGAACTGAGCGTTTCCGATGTTCTGATCTTGCCCCGCCTTCGTGTAGACAGTGCGGCAAGTTCCATCTTTGATTTTTTCAACTCGAAGGGTTCTGACTTGTTTTTGCAGGCGGCAGATAACGGAGTACTCGGGATTGCGCAGCTCAGCCAGGCTCAAAGTCCCGGCCAAGATCGTCACTAAAATCGCCCCAAGTATTCGAATAATCATCACGTCCTCAACAGGATTAAGTATAAGACTCGAGGCGATTTGAATCCAGTGATTGAGCTGAAAATTGACTCAATCACCCGACAATTCGACTAAAGGACTAGGCGTTTTTAGATTTGCTAGACTTTTTGCCAGCAGATTTCTTCTCAGGGGCCTTGTCGAGCATCTTCACATTTGAGTAGTGAATGAAGCCCTCTTTTTTAAGAAGACCCTCTTTTTTATCAAAGTGAGTTTGAACTTTAACTCCCTGAACTTTGATCAAAAGATTTTTGGGATCGACCTCAAGGACCGTTCCTTTTTTGCCTTTGTCTGCGCCCGCAATAATTTGTACGTTCGCGCCTTTTTTAATCTTCAGCTTAACCACAATCGACCTCGTTCAAATTCTAGTGTTTTTTCTGAGCCAACTTACGGCGGATGCGCGCCTTTACTTCCAAAGCTCGCTTTGAGAGCAAAGACTCGTCTTGATTCAGCAAGTACTGATCGAAACCACCCATATGTTCCATGTCCTTGATGGCTTTCGTCGCCACTTGCAAACGAACCATTTCATCCAAGGCCTTGCTAAATAAGCGTTTTGATTGAACATTTGGATTTGATTTTGACTTAGTCTTGCGGTTTGAGTGACTGACCAAGTGCTTGACCATGGGTCTTTTGCCAGTTAATTCGCAGCGGCTCATGTTCTTCTCCTGAATCTCGAAGTCTGAAGGGCCTAATAAGCCAGCGGCCTATTTGATTTAAAACCTTCAAGAAGCAGGTTTTATAGCCAAAAAAGACACTTGATGGCAAACTCTTTTTTTAGTAAGAAGTCTGTCTTGCTTAAATTGGCTTAGAAGAAGGTACAAAATGAAAAAGTCCAGCAAATCGAAGTACAGACAAGAGTTCTCCGGCGATCACCACTTTGACTACAAAGATCCCGTGTCTCTGACACGATTCATTGGCGACGGCGGTAAGATCGTGCCCGCGCGCATCTCCAAGTTGAGCATCGCTCAACAGAAGAAAGTGGCAGCGGCTGTAAGGAAAGCTCGTTCATTGGGTCTTTTGCCCTCCGGAATGGAGCATTTCGACAATATGCAACGTCAGGAAGCGGTTAATCCGGTTCCTTTTGAAATCTAATCGCTCGTAGCAGAATTTTCTAAGCCCGAACGAGACGAAGCTCAGGTTTTTGAACCTGGGCTTTTTTCTTTTTTCCGATAGACCCAGAAGCTCCAAAGGGTCGCTGACATCATAAACAGATAACTGATATTCGAAGCCTGATGCCAGAAGCTGACGGGCATGAATCCCACTGACACTTCATCCAACGAGGTGCGAGGATGCAAAATCCTCAGTGTAAAAATTGGGACGGCGAAAAGAAACCAGAACTGAAGAACAGCGGCCCACCACACTTTGTTCGTAAACCTGTAAAAAATCCACTCTCGACTGAGCATCGAAAGAGGCATCAACACAAACAAAGCCGCCGCCCAAAACGAGGCATGGAGCTTGTCGGGATTCGTGCGAAAAAGCGCCACGACAACAAAAATAAGAGCGATCTGAATCACAAAGTCGTAAAGATATTTTTTCGGTCTCATTTCTTAGAATTTAAAACACTTTCTTCAACTGTCCTACCAAAAAAGTGTTCATATCGAATTATAGTGAGATGGCGGCGGCCTTTCGACTGCAAAGGGGATTCTCCACAAAAACAAGGGGGAAACCATGACTCAAACACATCTAACTCAGCTCTACCAACAGCTTCTGCAATTCGGCCTGAATCCACACGACTGGGTGATCCTGCCCCACAGTGGACCCATTTATGAGATTCAGAAAATTGATGATCCTGACTTCAGCTTTTTGGGTCGAATCCAGAACTTTCGCTGGAGCCAAGTTTGGCTTAAGAACCTTTAAAGATAGTTTTCGCAGCGGACGGAAAACAGACTGCGATTCCAAATATCAAGCTCACTCATGAGCTGAGTCGCCGGCCTTGCGGTGGGGATCGAGTCCGAGGGGTTTTCAGGAAGTTTCACTTTTTCACCTGGAAGCTCCTCCGAAATTTTCTTTCGAAGCTTATGCCATCCCTGATCTTGAATTCCCGCCACAATCGCAGCTTTTACATAGCAGAAAAGCGCGATTTCCGAGTCCTGCAAGGGCCCAAAGCGGTCGGCGGGCTCGGAACCCGGGGGCTGATCCCCCCAAGCCAAGAGCACAAGATTTTGTGCCCCTTCCTGTAGCCGATTCTGAATATCGGATATCTCATAGATTTCAGCGCGGCACTCTGACGAGGCGCTCAGAACGGACTTCGCCAGCCCTTTTAGAATCTGAAAGTAGTCGTGACAGGCCCCGGTCGTACGCCCTTCATAACAGGCCTCGAGGGCCCGTAGAATCTTCGGGGGATGGGTTTGTTTTTGAACCTTGATGGGCTTTGTCGTCCCGATCAGGGTCTCTTCCGCCTGCTCCCGCTGAGTGTCGCAAATCGTGTGCGGCGGGCTCATAACCATGAAGACCACAATTCCCAGGAGAATCGCCCCTAGGACCAGGACCGGGCGCGGGAGGGTTTGAAAAAATTGTTCCATTTAAGAAGTCTAAAAGAGACCCCTAGAATTCGACAATCAGACTTGCGCAAAATGTGAGTCTTGGGCATTATAGGTCCAGTTTTGAATCCCAATTCATCAAGACTGTCGGGGAGTAGCGCAGTTTGGTAGCGCATCTGGTTTGGGACCAGAGGGTCGCAGGTTCAAATCCTGTCTCCCCGACCATTTTTTAGCAGTCGAATGGAAAGCAAAGTCAAAAAGTCGAAGAGAGTTAAGTAGTTAAAATCACAACAACCAAGAGATTCCTCGAATCGCAATATTTCCCGGAATTTCAGCGTATTTCAAAGTCGGGTAACAAAAAGGTAACATCTGGGTAACACGCCCATATCACCTTTTCCCCCCAAAAGACCAAATAGCTTCAAAAAATAAAGTCACTCGCAACATTCGGTTTTCAAGAAACTCAAACCTTGAAGGGAGAATGTTTATGTTAGGACCAATTCGTTTTGCATTCACAGTTATTTGGTTTGCCATCGGCCTTGGAGTCGTTGGCACTTTGAAAGACTGTACTGCCAGCATGGGCCGTGAAGCCGCCATTGCTCACAAACATGGTGGCATTTCTTACAGCTGGTGGAATCGACAACTTGTTGATGGCCGTCAACGAGACACAAAAGCCACGCGCATACCCGCGTTGGCAGAAAATCTACGTAAGGACAAAAATGAAAAAGACATTAGAGGAGGAAATTCTCTACAGAGACCCAAATAAAAAGGAACTTGTAAAGACCCAGATTTTTGAAGATGGCACGAGTCAAATTTTTGCTGTTCTAGAAGACAAACCAAAAGCAGCTCGCCTTACGATGAGACTCATTGAACTTCTAAATTCTGGAGAAATTTAATGGAAAAGCGTGTTGCAATTTATGCAAGAACATCGACCCTGGATCAGGCGACCGGATTGGAAAGTCAGGTAAGAGTTTTGTAACCCCTGCCTAATTCGCGCCTGAACTGAATTCTTTAAAAGAAGTAATATCCTCCGGTCGAAGGAGTATCGAGATGACCGACCAGGCGGCCCAAATCATCGCTGAAGTGAATCAGATGCGCGAGCAATACCTCGCCG
>JBKDHV010000063.1:0-5674 GCA_046336915.1 Bdellovibrionales bacterium | reverse complement strand
CGCGGCGTCACTGGTAATGTACCTGTCACTTTATGTTCTCTCTGCAGGATCTTCTTTATGACTACCCCGAAGAGCTGGTGGCGAAGGAACCTCATTTTCCGCCGCGGGTTCTTTGGGCGGCTTCGGGCCGAGCGCCTGAAGAGGTTTCGTTTGATCAACTGATCGAGCGGATTCCGGCTGGCGATGTGATTGTCTTGAATGACACCCAAGTTCTGAAGCGTCGTGTGTTCGCTCAGGAACTTGAGATTCTGTTTTTAAGCTCGAATCCAGAGAAAACCGAGTGGGAGGTTCTTTTTCCTTCCAAGGACCTGAAAGTCGGCGCGGAGCTACCGCTCCTCGAAGGTCTGCAGATGGTTTTGCTTCAGAAGGGGCGACCGCAGAAGGTTCGTGTGTCGCAAGCGCTGACGGACGACTACTTCGAGCGTTGGGCCGAGCTGCCTCTTCCGCCCTACATTCAGAAGGCCCGCGGCGAGCGCCACAATGTCGAGAGCGATCAGAAATGGTATCAAACCGCATGGGCAAAAAAGCCCGGAAGTCTTGCGGCCCCGACGGCCTCGCTGCACTTTAAGGCGGAGCACCTCGAAAAACTGAAGGCTCGAGGGGTGCAGCTGGAAAAGCTGACTCTGCATGTGGGCTTAGGCACGTTTCTTCCGCTGAGCCCTGAGAATTTGGCTCGAAAAGAACTTCATGAAGAGTGGATTGAAATTCCGACCGCGACCTGGCAGCGTCTGCGCACCGCCCGAAAAGAGGGGCGAAAGATCTGGGCGCTTGGCACCACGGTCACCCGATCCCTTGAGGCCTGCGCGCTGGGGCATCTGCAAGAGCGTGGCGATCGGCTTTTGGGAACCACCAAACTTTTTATTCAACCGGGTTTCGAGTACCAGATGGTTGATCGCCTGATGACTAACTTCCACCAACCGGGTTCGTCCTTGATGGCCCTGGTGATGGCGTTTTTTGGTATTCAAGGAACGCGTGAAAATTACCGCTGGATCGTCGAGCGACGTTTTCGCCTGTTCAGCTACGGAGACTTTTCGATATGGCTGAGATGAAGATTGGCGAGTTCAAGCTGCAGACGACGTCCGGCAACGCCCGTCGCGGGACCCTGATGACGGCTCACGGGCCGGTGCAAACCCCGGTGTTCATGGCGGTGGGAACGAAGGCGACCGTGAAGGCGCTGACGGTTGAAGACCTGAAGGAAGCCGGCACCCAAGTGGTTTTGGGAAATACCTATCACCTGTGGGTGCGCCCGGGCGATGACCTCATTTTGGAAATGGGGGGGCTGCACAAGTTCATGCGCTGGGACGGCCCGATTCTTACGGATTCTGGCGGGTTTCAGGTCTTTTCTTTAAGTAAATTACGAACTCTCAGCGAAGGGGGTGTTGAGTTTCGCTCGCATATCGACGGGCAGAAACTTTTCTTGAGTCCCGAGAAAAGTATGCAGATTCAGATGAATCTGGGCTCGGACATCATCATGGCCTTCGACGAGTGTTTGGCCCATCCCGCGACCGACGAGCAAATCGAAAAGTCCATGGCCCTGACCCATCGCTGGTTGCAGCGCTCAAAGGACGCGATGACTCGAAAGGAATCTTTGCTGTTTGGAATTGTTCAGGGCGGTCTTTCGATGAAGCATCGGATGAAGTCTCTTGAGCAAATCTGTTCCGTGGAGCTGCCGGGTTATGCGCTGGGGGGCTATAGCGTGGGCGAGCCGATTCACCTGATGCACGAAATGCTCCCCCATGTGGCACCTCAGATGCCGAAAGAAAAGCCCCGTTATCTGATGGGAGTGGGAACACCGCTCGATCTGATTCTGGCGGTGGATTCGGGAATTGATATGTTTGACTGCGTTATGCCGACTCGCGTTGCCAGAAACGGGACGCTCTTCACCTGGTCGGGCAAGGTCAGCATCAAGCGCACTGAGTATCGTCAGGACTCCTCGCCCCTGGATCCGGAATGTGATTGTTACACCTGTCGGCACTACACCAAAGCGTACCTGCGCCATCTGTTTATGAGTGGGGAGCTGTTGGGGCATCGGCTGCACACCATTCACAATATTTACTTCTATATGAAGCTGATGGAAAAAATCCGCGAGTCTTTGCAAGCGGGGACCTGGGAAGAGTTCCGTGACCAGTGTATTTCGCGTTTCGTCAAAAAGTCGACCTAGCGCGGTCGGAGATTGAAAAAAACCTGTCCCTATGATGACTTGGAACTTCTTGATTCGTCTATGGAGGTTCCATTATGCAGCCGGCGGCCCAGCCCCAAATGTGGGAAACGATGATTGTTCCCATGCTCCTGATCTTCAGTGTTTTTTACTTTCTGATCATCCGACCACAAAGTAAACGCCAAAAAGAGCACCAAAGTTTCTTAACCGCTCTCAAGCGCGGTGATGAAGTGATCACCAATTCCGGCATCCTGGGCCGAATTGAAGGTTTGACGGACCAATTCGTCACTCTTGAAGTGGCCGATGGCGTTCGCATCAAAATGCTTCGCAATCAAGTAGCGGCAAGTTCGAAGGCCGTGCAGGCCTCTGCGACAAAAGCCGAAGCGAAGAAGTAAACTCGATTTAATTTAATACATTCTTTACAAAAAGGATTTACAGCATGCAGTACTACAAGACACGTTTGGTTTTGGCACTGGGGGGGCTGATTTTGGCCGTGCTTTGGGTTGTTCCCAATGTCGTCCCCGTTCAAAAGTGGATCACCGACAATCGGCTGAACTATGGCCTTGATATTCAGGGCGGCTTGCACCTGGTGATGGGTGTGGATGTCGAAGGCGTTGTGGCCGAAACCACAACTCGCGAAATCAAGTCGCTTGAAGCCGAGCTCACAAAAGCCGGAATCGTGGCCGATCTTTCGGCTCCGAATGGGAAAGCGGGCGAAATCCAAATTAAGACCGCTCAAGGAAGTAAAGTTCAAGAGCTGATGGACCAGCAGTACTCGACTCTGTTTCAGCTGCTCAAGACGGAAAACGATGTGATGACCTATCGCTATTTGGATGCGTATCTGTTGGATTACCGCGCGCGCATCATCAATCAGGCGATCGAAACCATTCGTAACCACATCGACGAATTCGGCGTGGCCGAACCCTCGATCGCCGCCCAAGGCTCGGACCGCATCTTGGTTCAGCTTCCCGGGATGAGCGATGCCGAGCGCGCCAAAGAGCTGATCAATACGACGGCGAAGCTGGATTTCATGATCGTGTCCTATGATGTGCCAGCCGATAAACTGGCCGACATGATTTCGAAAGCTGAAAAGGCGGGTAACTATACGCTCGCGACTTTGAAGTACTCGGACTACATCACGCGTTTGAATCAGGATTTGAAATCTCAACTTCCTGCGAACACGGTCATCTACTTTGAAAAAAGTCAGAATGCTCAACGACTTGAAGTCGGAGCGGTTCCGTACCTTTTAAAAACAGATACCGGTCTGGGTGGAAATGATCTGGACAATGCCTTTGTGAGTTTCGGTCAGTACGGAGAACCGGAAGTGTCCTTGCGCTTCAATCCGGCTGGGGCTGGCAAGTTCGCGGATCTGACAGGTGCCAACGTCAATCGCCAGATGGCGATCGTTTTGGATCGCATCGTAAAATCCGCTCCGAGCATTCGGGATCGAATCGCGGGTGGATCCGCTGTGATCTCGCTGGGATCCGGAAACCGCGATGAGTCCTTGAAGGAGGCTCAGATGATTTCAACGGCCCTGCGAGCGGGAGCTCTGCCGGCGCGTCTTGAGCAGCTTGAAGAGCGTCGTGTGGGACCCACGCTGGGCGCGGACTCGATTAAGAAAGCCCAAATGGGCGCCTATGTCGGCGCGGCCTTGGTGCTTTTGTTTTTGATGATCTACTACAAGGGCATGGGGGTTCTCGCCTCTGTTTCCATGGGTGTGAATATTGTCTCTCTCATCGCTTTGCTCGCGGCTTTTGGCGCGACTTTAACTTTGCCCGGAATTGCGGGAATCGCTTTGACGGTTGGTTTCGCGGTTGATGCGAACGTGCTGATCATGGAGCGAATCAAAGAAGAGCTGGCTCGTGGGGCCAGCTGGGTGGCCGCTCTTCGTGAGGGCTACAGTGCTGCGATGTCGGCGATCTTTGACTCGAACATCACCGTCGCCTCTGTGGCTGTGATCCTGTTCTACTTCGGAACAGGCCCAGTTCGTGGTTTTGCCATCACGCTGCTTTTGGGAATTATCACGACCATCTTTGGAAATGTGTTCTTCAGTAAAGTTCTCGCGGACACATTGGTGGGCAAACTCGGTATTAAGCGAATTTCAATTTAAGGGAATAAAAATGAAAACGAACACACGTGATTTTGGACGATTTGATTTTGTAGGCCGCCTGAATCTTTTTGGTGGAATTTCGTTGGTCCTGGTTGTGGCGTCGCTGATTTATTTGGCGGCGAAGGGAATTAACTACGGAATCGATTTCCGCGGTGGAACTGAAGTCCAGGTGAAATTTGCTCAAACTGTGCAGATCGATCAGCTGCGAGACGTCGTTCAGGGCTTGAAACTGGGTGATGTGGGACTGCAGTCCTTCGGCGACGAGAATGAATTTGTGATCCGCTTTCAAGCCGAAGCGGGTGGGACTGAAAAAGAACAGAATGAACGCATGCAAGCGGCCTTGGTCTCTCTTCGCGAGGCGATTTCGACGCAGTTGAAGGATTTCGGTCCTGAGATTCGACGGGTCGACACGGTAGGTCCCCAAGTCGGAGCCGAGCTGAAGCGAAACGGTTTCCTTTCAGTCTTCTACTGTCTGCTCGTGATCCTGATCTACGTGGGCTTGCGATTTGATTACCAGTACGCTCCCGGCGCCGTGATCTGCTTGTTCCATGATGCTGTCATCACTCTTGCGATTTTCAATATGCTAGGCAAAGAGGTGAATGTTCCCGTTCTGGCGGCGATTATGACTCTGATTGGTTTCTCGCTGAATGATACAATTGTGGTTTTTGACCGGATTCGTGAGACCGTTGGGATGTACCAGGACCGCGGATGGCCCTTTATCATCAATAAGGCCATCAACGATATGTTGGGGCGAACTCTGATCACTTCAGGAACGGTCTTTACTTCGGCTTTGTGTTTATACATTTTCGCTGAAGGGACTGTGAAAGATATCGCCTTCTGTTTGACGGTGGGTATTTTCTTTGGAGTCTACTCCTCGGTCTACGTCGCGGCTCCGATCATTTATCTTGTTGATAAGGCCCGCGGCGCTCGGATGGCCACTCAGAACTAGGGTTCTGGAGTGAGGTAAGACTTCTTTAAGAGAGGATTCGCAATTGCGAGTTTGGGAAGTTGTAAATCAGACAACCAATATCGAGGGGCCAGCTTTGCAAAGCTGGCCTCGTCCTTTGCGCGAACTTCTTCTTCGCCGTGGCTTTCAAAATGATGAAAGCGTTGAGCGCTTTATTTCTTTGAATTTGCAAAGTCTGAAGGATCCTTTTTCGATTCTTGGGATGAATCAGGCCTGTGAACGTTTGGCGGAAGCTTTTCAGAAACAGGAACGGGTCTGCATCTATGCCGACTACGATTTGGACGGAACCAGTGGCTGCGCGCTTCTGAAAAAGGGTCTTGAGGACTTAGGTTTTCAAAAGCTTGTGGCCTATCAGCCGCGACGTCTGCGCGATGGGTATGGTTTTCATGCGCCCATCGTGGAAGAGCTGCAAAAGCAGGGTGTGCAACTGATTGTGACC
>JBKDHV010000062.1:0-13625 GCA_046336915.1 Bdellovibrionales bacterium | reverse complement strand
TTGGCCGCTTTCAGTACGGTCTTCTTCATTGGGTGGCTCCTTCTTTTTTCTGGTTTCAAATTGTGTAGTAACTTATTGAAAACACAGATTGGTTGAGCCACTCAACCTTTAAATTTCAACTAAACCTGGGACATGGCCTTTTTCCTGTAAAAGAGCTCAACATCACCTTCAAACTCGGCATCGCGAGATTGACTAAAAAGGCCTTGCACGGTCGGTGTGCTGGCCTCGTAGTCAAGCACTTCAAGGACCTCATCAACATAATCGACGTTGTTTCCAAAGAAAACGTGGGCGAAAAATCTCTCCTCTTGATGAAGCGCTAAAAAGGCGGGGTTACAAGGTCGACCGAGGGCCGTGTTCGCGACCGACATCGAGAAACAGCTTTCTTTCAGGCTTCGAGAGATAAAGTCGGAACGGCCCGAAACTAGCGGCTGAGGAATATCCACTCGAGGATCCGCCCAGGCCTGGGGCCATCCAAGTCCCAGCAGCAAGGAGCAAAACACGACGAGCAGGGGCAAGACCGCGAAAGGATCAAAGGCTAATTTCACGAGCAACCTCCAGGAACCAGGCTTTGTTGAAGGTTGGGAATTTCTTCTTGGAGATCCTGGACGGATTCACCAAAGGGTTCAAAGTCCTCGGCATCTTCAGGAAAAGCGAATTGAACATCTTGGACGGCTTCCTCTGTCAGTTGAAATCGCCTGAGCAGCCACTCAGTAAAGTCGCCCGTGACGGGTTCACAAAATAGTCCATCCGAATTAAAAGGATCGGAAAGATTCCTTTGAATTCCATCAAGCAAAGAGTCCCAGATGTCGAAGCCGTCCTCGATATCAGATCTCAGAAGGGTGACGATCAAAATGGCCCGGTAGAATCGTCCGCCTTGCGTTTCAATCCCATCCAGGATCTCAATTCCCCTTTCAACATCGGGCCGCTCTTCCTTTTCAATGTAGGGAAGGGTTTGAACACGTTTGTAGTAAAGCTGTAAGGATGTGAGAAGCTGAAGAGCCTGATCAATATCTTCATCAAGTTCTGACGAAACTAGGGAAAAGACGGGTTCAAGCCGCTCGCGATTGCGCTGATACTCGGGATCCTCTTGAATTGTCTGTTCATTCACGGGCTCGGTCTGCAAGAGTTTCACGAGCTCCCAGTAATCTGCGATTTCAAGTCCGGCTCGTCCCACGTAGGCCGTCGCCAGCGCCACGCGCACGTCGGGCCGAGGATCCCGAGAAGACAGATCCGTGAGATCCTCGATCGCTTGATCGAAGCGGCCCTCATCAATTTTTTGAATTCCTTCGTCTAAGTCATCCTGAGTGATGGGGCGACTGTCACAGGCGACGACAAACAAGGCCACCAGCGCAAGCCAACAAAGTCGAGAAGATTTCAGAACCGAGACGATCCCTCGCATACGCTCTCCAAACCTGAGTTCCAACGTCTTGGGAAATCATGGAACAAAGAGAGAGAACGTCGAACTCCTAGAGAAGACTGAAGCTTTCTAGAAAGAGCAGTGCAATAAGCGTGCTAAGTGTTGAGCCGCAAGAACAATGTTTTTCAAAAAAATTTCATAAACTCTAAAAGATATAGCGTCGGAAGGCGACACTCGAGATTAGCCCCATGCCCGTCATTGTCGTCAACATGCTCGAGCCTCCGTAGGAAACAAGAGGCAAGGGGACTCCTACGATCGGCAAAAGTCCAATGACCATTCCGACATTCACAAACATATGCCAGAAGACATAACAAAGGACTCCTACACACAGAAGCGCACCGTATTTATCCCGGGCCCCCGAAGCAATCCGGACGATTGTATAAAACAGCCCGCAAAAAATTCCCAAGGTCAGAAGGCTTCCAACAAAACCCCACTCTTCGCTCAAGACACTGAAGATGAAGTCCGTGTGACGTTCCGGCAAGAATTCAAGCTGAGACTGAGTTCCCTTGCGGTATCCCTTCCCGAAAAACTGTCCGCTGCCGACGGCAATACGAGATTGAATGCTGTTGTAGCCCGTTCCGCGAGGGTCGTTGTTCGGCGACAAAAAGGTGATCACGCGATTTCTCTGATAGTCGTGAAGTCCGTACTTCCAGGCGAGAGGCAAAGTGACGGCCATCGCGATAAAGGCTCCGACGATAATGGATTTTTGAACCTTGCAAAAAATAATCATCGAGATGGAAACCGCCGTGATCATCATGGCCGTTCCAAGATCGGGCTGTTCAACAACAAGACCGAAGGGCAATCCCAGAAGAATTAAGGGAACGAAGAGTTCACGAAATCCTAAGCCGCGCCCGTGAACTGTGTAGCGCCCCAACAGTTTTGCAAGCACCACAACCATGGCGAGCTTCATGGTTTCCGAGGGTTGGTAGTGAAACGAGCCTAAATCAATCCAGCGCTGGGCGCCGAGAGCGACTTTCCCAAAGAATGTGACATATAAGAGGGCCATCAAGTTCAAAAAGTAAACGACGTAGGCCACGCGATTGACCAGGTTATAGTCAAGAAGGGTCAAGACCAAGAAGACGGTCCAACCAATTCCCAACCAAAGGATCTGGTTCATGAACAAACCCGCTACATTCGTATCAAGAGGGCCGTGGGTCGCGCTGTACAGATTGATCAAACCCAAAACATGCAGACACAGAATCAGGATGACAAGGGTCCAGTCGATTTTTTGAAAGACGCTTTTTTCGCCACCGGAAAGAGAGATGTCCATTATTCACCTTCTGTGTTGACAGGTTTTTCGACGGGCGTAGGAGTCTTGACCTTCGCGAGTTTTCGTCCCGCTTCGATCACGTCGGGGTGGTACTTCTGAAAGTAGGCCTGGGCCACATCTCGGAAAAGGGGAACGGCTCCCGTATTTCCATGGCAAGAGTGCTCAGCCAAAACCGCGATCGTAATCTCGGGATTCTGCGCGGGTGCGTACCCGATAAACCAACCATGGTGTCGCTGATGAATGGGGCGCGAGGAACAGTTGGAATAAATCTGATCTGCCGAAAAGTTCATGACTTGCGCCGTTCCTGTTTTGCCTGCGAACTCAACGCCCGGGATTTTCCAGAAGCGGGCCGTTCCCGCGCCGCCGTTCGCCACTCGTCTCATGCCTTCTTTGACGATTTCAAAATTTCGTTTCGTGACTTGAACACCATTGCTTTGGCGCTCTTGAAGATTTCGTAGGATCTGCGGGTAGCTCTCCTTCAGGGTTTTGCCGTCCATGTCGACGATCCTGCGAACGACGAAAGGTTTCACCACAAGGCCTTCCGTCGCAATGGCGTTGTAAGCCACAGCCAATTGAATCAGTGTCGATGTGACAAATCCTTGCCCGATCGCGGTGCTCAGATTTTCTCCGGGTTGCCACTCTTCTCCGATGTTATCCTTTTTCCATTTTGAATTCGGCATCAGGCCCGGCACTTCAAGTTTCAGTTCCACGCCTGTGCGGCTGCCGATTCCGAGAAGCGACATGTAGTTGAACATGCGATCAACGCCCAAGGCGATTCCCATTTTATAGAAGAAGACGTTTGAACTGCGCTCGATGGCCTCGTAGACCGTGATGTAACCGTGCCCGCCCTTGTTATGGTCGTGATAGGGGCGACGACCAAAGTAGAAGACACCAGGGGCGTGAACGACGGTGTTTTCCTTGATTTCGCCCTCTTGAAGAGCCGCAAGGGCCATCAAGGGTTTAAAAGTCGAACCAGGCGAGGCGTGATCTTGAATCACCTTATTTCGAAGCGGCTTAAAGGGATCATTCACAAGTTTCGACCAGGTTTGAGCACTGATACTCGTCGAGAGCTCATTCGGGTCAAAGGAGGGCGCGCTCGCCCAAGCCAAGATTTCGCCGTTGGTCTTCATGGCGATCAGGCCTCCAATGCGTTGGTGAGTCTGAATCGACTTCCAAGCCGCTTCTTGAAGATCTTTATCCAAAGTCAAAACGGCGTGCTGTCCGCTTGCGGGCTCAAGATTCTTCAGGGACTCCGAGTACAGAGAGGGTGACGTCGAGGACATCGTCTCGCGACCGTGAGCATCGACTTGAACAAGGCTGACGCCGTCCTGGCCTCGGATCGACAGCTCGAGAGTTTCTTCAAGCCCACTCTTTCCAATCACGTCACCTTGAGAGAAGACAAGTTTTCCCTGATAATCCCGATTGAGTTTAGGCAATTGCTTTTTTGAAATTTCACCAACGTATCCAAAAAGCTGGGCGCCGTTTTCTTTCAAGGGATAGTTGCGAAGGATGGTTTCGCGAATTTCAAGACCTGGAAGATCCAAACGCAATTTCTTCAGTCGAACGACTTCCTCGCGGCTCAGACCTTCTTTCAGGCGAACCGAGCTGAAAGGGCCGTTGACCCTTTTGCCACGGTTGATCCGCTGTTTTATCCTTTCAGGTTCCATGTCGAGGATGGGACCGATTGCCTGAGTCAGCCCATCCATATCCTCGATGTACTGAGGAAGAACGACAGCTTCGAATCCTAGAAGATTCTGGACAAGAATTTCCCCGTTTCGATCCAGCATCAATCCTCGGGGCGCCGGAATCTTCACTTCCTTCAATCGATTCTTATCCGAGAAGTCCCGAAGCTCGGCGCCGGAAAAAATTTGCAGGTACCACAGGCGTAGGATAAAGGTGAACATCGTTAAAACTAGCAGAGTGTAGAACAGACGGTATCTGTCCCAGTACTCCTTGGCCTCGTCGGGATTGTTCACATATTCATTCAGATTCATATCTAGAGGTATCCATATAAATTTCGGGAGCTTTCGTAATCTTCTCCCATTTTTTTAGAATGATATACATTGGGACCGAAAACAGCGGAGTCAGCAAAATCTGTGTCATGCGATCCAGAAAAAGAATCTTCGTTGGATTGTCCTCGACGATCGTGGAAATCAAGAGAAACAAAACATGGAAGGCCACCGCCCCACCAAAGTTGATCAGGACAAAGTAGCTCGTGCTCTCGATGTAAAAGTTGTTCTTAACAATGACGATCAACCAGTAATAGCAAAAAATAATTGTGAGCAGCAGTCCCACGTGAGTCGAACTCAAGGCGCTTGCCGCGATCGCCAGTAAGTAAGCAAAAAAGAGAGACTGGGGCGCCTGTCGAGCGAGGATCACATAATTCAAGACCGACAGCCAAAGCAGAGGTGGTGTGAGGTGTCCCAAGATCTGGTACCAAAAAACGGTCTGAAAGGCCGAGGCGATGACAAGAATGAAAAGAATCCCCATAAGATAGACGAGCTTTCGGCCAAAAAACATCTAAGGAGTTCCTTCTTTGGAAATGGGACCGGTCTCGGCTGTTGCGGGTGTCGGAGTTGAAAAATCCTCAGCGTTCGTATTCAGCACAACGAAGACCTCTTCGATTTCAGAAGATTCAATGATGGGCTTCAGTTCGATTTTCAAAGCGACGCTGTAGGTTTTGTCTTCGACTCTCTCGACCACGGCTAGAGGGTAACCCTTCGGGAACACACGATCCAAGTCACTGGTCACGATGACATCACCTTTAGTCAAATCCGTCGTGCGATCGATGTATTTTAGATTCAGAAAAGTTTCATTCCCGCCCCGGCCCTCGACGATTCCTTGGGCGCGAGTGCGCTGAACCAAGCCATCCACCACGGAGTAGCGATCTGTCACCAGCATCACATGCGAGCGATTTTCTTCCACGCGAAGCAGGAGTCCCACAACGCCTTTCAGAGTAATGACCGCTTGGCCACTCTTCAGGCCGTCGCGCTCCCCTTTGTCGAGCGTCAAAGTGTTATGATCGGGAATGAGATCGCGTCCAATGACTCGTGCGGCAATCAGCTGCATCTTCGATTTCTGACGAAACTGGAGCAAATCTCGCAGCCGTGTGTTTTCCAATTCGAGTTCCTTGAGCAGCTCCAGCCGAGTTTTAAGCTGAGCATTCTCTTGAAGAAGGCTCGAGTTCAATTTCTTGATATCAAGAAGATTGAGATAAAACGACGCTGTGGAACGAATGCCATAACTAAAATCATAAAAGACATCTTCCGCAAGGCCCGCGAGCATTTGAAAGGGTTGCTTAATCCAAAAAGTTTCTCGCCCTTTCTGCTCCATGTTAATGGTGAGTAGGGGAAGAAGGGCCGCAACAGTGATTAGGGCGACCTTTCGCCAGTTCAAGTTCCAGAAGTTCAATTCACACCTCTTCTACAACGATAGCGAATCGTTGCAAGATTTCAACTTTTTCTCTTGAAAACAGAGGGTTCTTTCCGCGATAGTTGAATCTTCTGAAAATTCATCTGGTAAAGGAAGGACTCGTCAACATGAGTGAAAATCTAGCACACCAACTGAAGCGGGCTGTGGGTCGGGACGGAATTACGGGCAAAAAGATTGTGGCCTTTGTTCTTTTTTCGGCGATCGTGCTGGTGTTTGTCTTCTACGGAATGCAACAGTCAAACGTTGGGTCCCTCGGGGGGCAGGTGGCTCAGGTGAACAGGTCCATGATCAGTTTGGCGGACCTGAAACGCGAGGAAACCCGACTTGAACAGATGTACCGTCAGATGTTCGGCGGCGCGATCGACTTTAGTGCGCAGCGCAAGCTCCTCACTCAAGAGGCGGTTCAGAACTTGATTAACTCTGAGCTTATCGCTCAGGCCTCGGAGCGCGAAGGGCTTCAGGCCACGGACCAGGATGTTCTCGAGTTCATTGTGAAGGACTTTTCGATTTTTCAAGAGAACGGCGTTTTTCAACGGGACCGCTACTACCAGTTTTTGGAAAGCAATCGCTTCGCGCCGGCCGATTTTGAAAGATTGATTCGCCGGGACATCGAAAATCGTCGCCTTCGCCAGGCTTTCGAGTGGAGTGGAGCTCCGAACAAGCTCGAGCAGATGCGGGCCCAGAAGTTTCAAGAAGTGCAGCTGAGTCTCAGCTATGTCCAGCTCAACCCTCAGGAGCAGGAATCCCAGCTGAAGATCTCTGACGCCGAGGTTCAGAAAGCTTTGGCCGATGCCAACTTCAAGACTCGCACCGAAGACGAATTCAAAGCTACGAAAAGTCAGTATGACAAACCGGAGCAGGTTCGAGCCCAGCACATCTTGATCAAGACGATTCCTGGTGATGCAGCTTCGGAAAAAGCGGCTCTTGAGAAAATTACGAATCTTCGCGCGATGGCCGAGAAATCCGATTTTGGTAGCCTTGCGGAAAAAAACAGTGAAGACCCGGGCTCAAAAGGAAAGAAGGGCGATTTAGGCTACTTCGGACGCAATCAAATGGTGCCCGAGTTTGAACAGGCCGCCTTCAACATGAAAGTCGGCGAGGTCTCGCAGCCGATCAAGAGCCAGTTCGGATACCACTTGATTAAGTTGAACGACAAAAAAGCGGCTGAAGATGCAAAATTTGAGACGCATAAGGCCTCGATTGCTCGAACACTTTTGGCGCGTGATGTGATCAGCCGTGAAAAGGGACGGGTTGAAGAGGTCTTTCAGAAGGGCGAAGACAAAGAGTGGATGAGTCGCTTGGGTCTTTCGTGGAAAGACACAGGGTCCTTTGATCTGGGTGTTGATAGCATTCCCGGCCTGGGATCTGACGCTGTTCTTCAGGCACTTTCGGATGTCCTTGCAGAGCCCTCGAAGCCCCGTGTCGTCCGAGACGGCTCACAGATCTACGTTGTGAAATTAAAAGACATCAAGACGGGAGCAAAATCCGACAAGAAAATGAACCTTGAGACTTTGTCCCGAGTTCGCGGATCCCAAGCCTTTGAAGGTTGGGTTCAAGGCTACCGAGCCTCTTCAAGCGTCGAGATCAATCCTGAAATTTTGAAGTGATGATCTTCTTTCGCGAGCATCAAGCCCGAATTGAACTTCAAAAAAAGCCCGAGACCGGATCTCGGGCTTTTTTTGCTCGCTTGCGCGCCCACTTCCACGGGAAGCCGGAAGCCCTGTCGGGCATGATCTTGAATTTGAAGGATGTCGACGAAGCCATGAAGGCCTTGCTAGGAAAGGGGCTCAAGGGGGCAACCTTTCGTGAGATCCTCGAGCAAGTCAGCACTTCACTTCTGCGGGCTTTTCCAAACCATTTTGACTCTTTAACTCTTCACGCTTCGACTTTTTCTTTAACTCTTCGCAAAGGTCAATTTGTCGCCTGCTACCCTTTGATCGTGCGGCTCGGCTCATCGCGAAAATGGACCGAACGTCGCTTGATCTTGGGCACAACCAAGCCTCTTCGGGCCCCGTGGCGCCGTGAATTTCAGCAGCGTTCCTGGGAGTCATTTGATGACTGCGTTATGTTCCTAAAAAAATTGAAGGGCCCTGTGATCAATGCTCAGATGGAGCGCCTTGAACAGGGGGGTTGGGAACAATGCTTATGGGAATCCTCGGACAACGTGTCGCGGGCTCTCGCTTACGGGAGTTCGGGTTTTCGCACTTAACGGCTCTCCTCAAGACGCGAGCTTCGTTTCAATTTCTGAAGTCGTCCCGGATTTTCCTCTTTGTTTTTCTGTCGTGGGCCGGGGCTTCGGCCCATGCCCAGTTCTGCCTGCAGTCTTTCAACGGCTATGGTCCCGTCTATGCCCCCGCCACCCAAGAACGTACCGAACTTTTTATGCGCGAAATCGTGCAAGACGGCTGTCAGGTTGTTCACCTGCAAGAGATTTGGAACTCCGGGCAGATGGATCAGGTGACCCGTTGGGCCGGGCCTTCCTACCGGATGTTCACGCCCAACCGTTTAGCTAAGAACGGCTTGATGAGTCTTTCGCGATGGCACATTCGAAAAACCCAGTACATCCGATTCCAGTTTAATACCGACGGCGGCTGGTTAGACGGAGGGCGCGAAATCTTCGGAGTTGAAAAAGGCTTCGCAGTCCAATGGCTCGAGACCCCCGTGGGCGAGATCGCCTTCGTGAATTTGCACTTGCACCCCTCTTCGAAAGCGGTTCGCATCGCTCAGTTGTTAGAAGTGATTCGTTGGCGAATGAAGATCGGGGCTGTTCCTGTGGTTGTGGCCGGGGACTTTAATATGGCCCCTCGATCTGTTGAGCGAGCGCTTGTCATTTATGGTTTGAAGGTCCGCGACGCTGTTGATCTTCTTTGGGGTGGCTACCCTGGCGGGTTTTGCACCTACTGTGCCGCGAATCCCTTGGGCTGGTTAAGTGAAGACCGAATTTTTGATTACGCGTTTTTTTCAGGACCCTTTCGGATCCGGGATATCAAGATCAATTTGAAAGATTCGGCGGGGCGAGTTCTGTCGGATCATTATGGATTGCGTGTCGACTGGGACTTTGATTCTCGCGGGATCCCCGAACGGGACTTGGCTCTTGAATCCACGCGGCTGCTCCAAACCTTCGAGTTGGCGGCGCGCCCACTGCGGGAAACCTACGGGGCTCAATCGGAAGTTTTGAGATTGTTAGTCGGGTATCGAAAAGATCTGATAGGTCGCGAGGGTGATTTCTGGGCCTATTTTGAAGAAGGCCTGTAGAGCGAAGTCGACAGGCCCTCTTGGATTTGAAAAACTATTTTGAAGCCGCAGCGTCAGCAGCTGTCATTTCTTTGTTCGCAATCAGGTTCAAATTCAGTTCGAATTCGTCGTTGATCATCTTGTCGCCCAAGTTCTTAAAGAACTTGCCAGATCCATAGCGCAGACCCCACTTCGTACGATCCAACTTCACCTGAGCTGTGCCGCTCATCTTGTTATCCACCACGCTGATTTGAGCAGGGAACTCAACTGGCTGAGTCTTTCCAATCATCGTGAGTTCACCTTTCACGATGTATTCTTGCTCGGACTTTTTCTTAACGCTCTTAATCTTGAAAACAGATTCAGGATGCTTGGTCACGTTGAAAAAATCTTCGCTCTTCAAGTGGTCAACAAGCTTTGTTTGGTAATCCGGGCTGCTTGCAAGATCTTTATTGGTGATCGTGTTCATGTCGACAACAAACTCACCGGTTTTAAAATCTTGGCCGTTCACAACGAGGTGGCCGTCTTTCAGATTCACAGTTCCGTCATGAGCCGAGCCCACAGCTTTTGTACCCTTCCAAGTGATCTGACTTGCGGTGGAGTCGATCTTATAAACGTCACCTGCGGCCATTTTGTCTTTTTTGCCGTGGCCTTTTTTATTGTGGTGATTAGCCGATGCGGGTGCAGCTGCCAAACTGAGAGCGGCGGCCATCACCAAGAAATGTTGCGTGAAAAATTTTTGAACCATGAAGGTCTCCTTTTGTTGCCATGTCTTTGTTGAGGGTTTCATGGTTTCTCGTGTCGACTCGTTTGTCAAACGACGACGGACCTGCGTTTTAACGCTCTGACTTCAGGTACGAAACGTCAAAACTTTCCGGAAGCAGGTCGGCAAAGCGGAACATCTTCTCGCCGGACTTTTGTCCCGAAATCGTGACGAGAGTTTGGGGTTCACAGAATTCGGCCATCACCTGAAGGCAAAGTCCGCAAGGGGGCCAGGCCTCGCGACCCGAGCTGACCACATGGACCGCTCGCAGCGGAACTTTTCCACCTTCACTGATCGCTTTCAAAATGGCGGTCCGCTCGGCGCAGATCGTGCCGCCATAGCTTGCATTTTCAACATTGCAGCCAGAAAAGATTTTTCCGTTATCAGTCAGAACGGCCGCGCCGACTTTAAATCCCGAGTAGGGGGCATAGGCGCGGCGGCGTGTTTTTTCCGCCTGCGCGCGCAACTTTTTCACTTGGGAAGACTTAATGCGGGCGAAATTTTTTTGAGATGCCATAACCTAGAGTTTGGAGGACTTCTGCCAGTTTGCGCAAGGGTAATCCCTCGATGGCCGAAAAATCTTCGCTCTGAATCTCGGAAAAAAGACGTCGGCCAGATTTCTCAATTTTGTAAGACCCCGCGCAATCCAGCGGCTGATCTTCGCGGATGTACTCAAGCAGTTCGTCTGACGTCAGGGGCTTCATGCTCATGCGAGTGATGTCGACAAACTCGATGTTTGTTTCGGGGGTGCAAACGCAGACGGCTGTGATGATCTCGTGCGTGCGGCCTTGCATCTTCAAGAGCTGCTGCAAAGCCCGCTCCTCGGTGTGGGGTTTTCCCAAAATTTCCTCGCCCAAGCTGACAAGTTGGTCGCCGCCGATCACCACACAGTCGGGGGCTTTCAAACTTTCCGCTTTCAGTCGGGCCAGGCCCTGCGCCATTTCCAAAGGATGAGGAAAATCCTTCTTGGCCACGTCTTCGTCGATCAGGGGCCGGGCCGTGTGGAACGCCACCCCCAGGGATTCGAGGAGGGCTTTTCGATAGGGCGAGGTGCTGGCCAGTAGAATGCGTCGCATTAGATTCCTCTTCGCTTCACCGCGATTTTTCACTTCTGTTATAAGGCCTGTTGTATGGAAATCAAATCCCTTCCTGACGTTGCCCAGCAGAGGATCCCCGAATTTGAGCTTGCCCCCCCAACTTTGAAGTGGGTGGGCATGAGCGAAGTGCAAATGCCCGTGCGCTGGCGGGGGCATCAGATTCCAGTGGCTCTTCAGGCCCAAGTGAATCTAAAGGACGGTTCGAAGCGCGGCATTCATATGTCGCGTCTGTATCAGCATCTTGTTCAAGATCTTTCGACAAACGAACTCAGCTGGTCAGGTCTTCACGGCTTGGCTCAAAAATTTGTCGTGTCTCAAGAGGGGCTTTCGGACTGCAGTCGCCTGCAGATTCAAATGCAGTGGCCTCGCCTGCGTTCCGCTTTGAAGAGTGAACTTTCGGGTTGGCGCCTTTACCCGGTCGAAATGGAAGTCGAAACGGGCCCAGGTCTGGATCTCGCGCACCTGAGTGTTGAGATCCTGTATTCGTCAACCTGTCCCGCTTCGAGCGCTCTCAGTCGTGAGGTTTGGAAAGAGGATTTTTCAAAGAAGTTTCAGCCGAGTTCGAGCCTCTCTTCTAGCGCTGTGCTGGGATGGATCGATAGTCACTCAGGCATGCCGGCCGCTCCTCATGCTCAGCGCTCGCGCGCCCGCGTTCGCGTCAGTTTCCCGGTGGGGTCGGGATGCCCAGAGATCAGCGCCGATCAGTTGATTGATAGCTTAGAGCAAATTTTGACGACGCCGGTGCAGACCGCTGTCAAACGTGTCGATGAACAGGAATTCGCACGGCTGAATGGGCAAAACCCCATGTTCTGCGAGGATGCAGCCCGTCGTGTGCAAGGCTGGCTGGAATCCTGCAAGTTTCTCTCGGGTTATCACGGTCTTTTTGAGCACCAAGAGAGTCTGCATCCCCACAATGCCGTGGCAGAAATCGAGAGCGGACCCCGTCGCTCATAATTGAAAATGATTCTTATTTACTTTGATCGCGGCTCGGGCTAGGCTCTGACCCCATGACCGATTTCAAAATTCTGCCGCGCCAAAAAGATGAAGATATTGTCCTCCACGATGAGAGTTTTTCCGAGGACGAACTCAAAGCGCTCATTCGTCGTATGAATCTCAAGGTCACCAGTCAGCGGCTGCTGATTCTGAAAGCCTTCCACGATGGCCGACGGCACGTGACCGCTCAGGAGCTTTTTGAAAAAGTGGTGAAGCAGGATGATTCGATCGGCTTTGCCACGGTTTATCGCTTCTTGCGCCACATGGCCGATCAAAGATTTGTGACGGAAGTTCGAATGGGCGGTTTGCCTGCGCGCTATGAACTGACACCGAAAAAGCACCACGACCATTTGACCTGCTCAGAATGCGGCGTGATTGTGGAGTTCGAAAACAAAACGATCGAGAGTTTGCAAGAAAAAGTCGCGCAACAGTTTGGCTTCCAACTGACACATCATTTACTTGAACTCTACGGAGTTTGTCCGCGTTGCCAGGCTCAAGGAAAAAAATCAAATCGTCCCTGAAGAACCCTCGCGAGCCCGGCTAACGCGCGCCGACGACTCATGATCTTCATGAGAATGTGTGAGACTCTTCTTCGATGCCTTTAGAGTCTGAAAAAGTTTTGTCTGCTTCAAAGCGAAAATCCGAGAAGCCCGTGCCGGCGGCTGCGGCCCCGGATGGCATCGTGATCAAGGGCGCCCACGAGCACAATCTCAAGGGCGTCAGTGTGACTTTGCCGCGAAATAAGATTACGGTCTTCACAGGCTTGAGTGGCAGCGGAAAGTCGTCTTTGGCCTTCGACACGCTCTACGCCGAAGGGCAACGCCGCTACGTTGAGTCCTTGTCGGCGTACGCCCGGAACTTCCTGGAGCAGTTAAAAAAACCTGAAGTCGAGTCCGTGACGGGATTGAGTCCTGCCATCGCCATTGACCAGAAATCGGTGAGCAGCAATCCGCGCTCAACTGTTGGAACCGTGACCGAGGTCTATGATTACCTTCGATTGCTATATGCAAAGTTGGGAACCGCCGAGTGTCCCGAGCATCACCTTCCGCTTGCAAGCACAACACCCCAGCAAGTTTTAGAAGAGATTTTCAAAATGGGGGAGGGCGCGAAGTTTTCGGTTCTGGCCCCAATGGCTCAAGGGAAAAAGGGCGAGTTTTTGAACGAGTTCCAGAAGTGGGCTCGCTCTGGCTTCTTGAAAGCGAAGGTCGATGGCAAATTTGTTGAATTGGCGACGGCCTCGAAACTGCAAAAGACCAAGGCTCACGACATCGATCTTGTGATTGATCAATTGATTTTGAAAGAATCCTTAAAGAAACGTTTGGCCGAGAGTGTGAACACCGCTCTTGAAAAAGCCAATGGCCGAGTCATCATTGAAGATAGCAAAGGGCATCGCAAAGCCTACTCCTTGCACTCGTCCTGCCC
>JBKDHV010000061.1:0-65666 GCA_046336915.1 Bdellovibrionales bacterium | reverse complement strand
AAGGACTCCATAGCCCAAATCGAGAAGTCCCAAGAACCGTGCCGTGATGTAGCCCCATCGAGGAGCCCAAATTCTTCGAACGTGACCCCAAACTCCTGGGTCGAAACATTGGACTGCTAGGGCGTGTTTATTGCCACCAAGAGGTCGTATGTGGGCCATCAGTTTTAAAGCCATTGAACAACCCAGACCAAGCTAATTGCAGCTCCGGATTGTTTGGGTCCGTCATGGCAGCTATAACTTTTTTCACAATAAGTGCTTCCTCGGAAGAAGCTTTGTGAAGGAGCGCAACAAGCTGCACAACATGGGAATAGGTTCCATGGCCAGCTCCAAACAGTCCGGGTTCCGAGGGAATAGTTATATTTGTTCCAGTAGGATCTCGACGAAACTCTGCAAAGAAGTCTTTCATTGAGAGCTGCCCTGTTTTGGACAAAGGAGATGTTTCAAACCCGAATTGATTTAAAAACCCATTCAGAGCCTCTGGCCCTCGTCGTGCTAGCTCTTTTTCTACCAACTTAATCAGAATCCGAAAATTTACGATTCTTTTCAGTGGTTCTTAGCTTGATAGGATAGCAGGCGATTTTCCGTAAGCCGCAGCCATTGGAAGGTCGAGTTCACTAGTGACACAACTAGACGTTGCAAAGATCTTGTTGGACTTCCATTAAAGCCCCATTCAAAAAAGAATCGGTAGAGATCAAGCCACGGATCTTCTTTGGGATCTGGCCGATGACTATCTAAAAAAATTTGAGTTAAAGGTGCTTCTGGCCCTAACTTTTCTAATATGTAACGAGCTCCTTGTCCTTGGGCAAAAGCCTTTCTGGCAAGTCCACGGGGTGTGATAGGACCTAAGTGGATTAGGCTGAGATCGGGCCAAAGGCGAATTGAATGCCCATCTTGGTGAAGACGACGAAGAAGCTCTCGCTCCGTCCCTCCAAATATGAGGTTTTCATCAAACACATAAGATTTTAGCAGCGACTTTCGCATTGCCAAGAATCCACCGAGAAGATGACGTGTTTCAAAATTTGAGTTGACGATTCCTCTCTGGAGCCAGCGCATTTGAAGGGAGTTATAAGCTCGTTCTCCAGCACCAGAACCTTCTGGAAGTTGATAAGAGCCGCCCGCTGCGGTGAGAAAGGATTGGCTTCGCATGCGGTGAACAACATGGAAAAGAAAATCGGCTTGAGGCAGCACGCAGTCTGAGTCAAGAAAAAGTACGAGTTCCGCTCTGGACTCTGCGAGACCCTTGTTCCGAGCTCGATTGGCTCCACGATCTGAACCCAGAAAACGGATGTTCAAAGAATTCATCGAGGGAAGAGCGGGAAAAGGCCCTGACTTCGGATTCATTACTAGAAGAACTTCAAAGTTCACGCCCTTCTGTGCTGAAAGCGACTGAAGAACTTCTTGTAGAGTGGTGTCTGTAGGTGTGCAGGGAACAATGACAGAAAGATCGTAGAAAGGATTCTCAGGGTCAAAAGATGGTTCTGGATGCGTCATCGCTTCTGGCTCCGTAAAATTCGCTTCTCAAATTGGAATTTCACAAACCAGTACACCTTAAAAAAGGGAAACATGAGGACGTTCAACACGAACTCCCTTGCACGATGAAAAAGGCGAATAAAGACCCATTTGATTTCGACAAGGACTCCATAGCCCAAATCGAGAAGTCCCAAGAACCGTGCCGTGATGTAGCCCCATCGAGGAGCCCAAATTCTTCGAACGTGACCCCAAACTCCTTGGACCAGTCCCCTGATATCGCAAAAATGTCTGTGAATCCATCCTGGCCAAAAATCTCGATGGGTTGCGTAGCGCGCGTAGGCTTGACCATAAGCTCGTCCACTCGCGGCACGTAGATCGCAATAGAATGCGTGTAAGGTTCCAGGAATGTAGTCGCGGGTAGTTGTGTACTGAGCATAGGAAGAGCCGCACAGTCTTTGCACAATTGCGCGCAGATCGCAGTAGACACCATAAAGTCGGTGACCCCACCCACGAGCCCGAACAGCAAAGTAGGCACGAGGGTAACGAAGACTCTTGAGAAAAAACAAAAGAATCTGCAAAGCCAAGCCAAGCGACATGAATCGCAAAAACTGCAGGAAAGCGGATGTTGATCGCGGGCGCATTTTTTCGTGGGCCTCGAAAGTCAGGGCATCAGGGACTAAGAGCAAGTTTCGTGTTTCAGCGGGGACTTGCTTCAAAGGATTGACCAGAGTCACCGTGGTCAAAGAACTGAACTCCTTGGCCTCGCGAATTTCGATCAGGCAAGAATAAAGATCCTGAGTCTTTTGAAGACCCGAGAATGGGTTGAGTTTTGGTACAAGCAAGAGGGACAACTGAAGCGGATTCAAACTTGAGAGTTCCCGAATCATGGCAAAATGATCAAGCTTTCGAAAAGGCACGATAACAAGTTCACAAAGATGTTGGAACTTTCGAAGCCTTCTTAAATCATCCTTTTGGGGCTCACGATCAATCCAAACTTGCATGGCAAAATCGGAGTAATCATCGAGCGAAACCCGATGAATCTGAGAAATTCCCATTTGAAGAGTGATCTGCCGCTTCAATGCAACAGGCAGCGCAGAGAGCTTAGCTCGCTCATCCCTTGGTAGCGTCTCAAGGGGAATCAAAAGTGGCTCGGTCAGGCGATAAAGAGTGTCGTCTTTAAAATCTTCAATCTTCCAGAAGTCCGGCGTGATCTCGAGATGCCAAATCGGATTGTCGATATCTCCGAACTCTGCGAAGCTAACAAGGCGATAGGGTCGCGATGGAAGCAAGGGAAAACCTTTCGTTAAAGAGCGATAAGAAGCTTTTCGGCTAGAACCTGCTCAAAATTCTGACGCAAGATAGTTTGTGGCGCAAGCTCTTCAACGCTGGCAATTACACTAGGCTGAAACCCGCATGGATTAAGCCCTTGGAAGGCTTGAGAGTCTTTCGCAAAATTCACCGCCGCACCGTGATAAGTTACCCACTTTTTGACCGCGATTCCTAAGGACGCGACCTTGCGATTCTGAACCCAAACTCCTGTTTCATCCGCTTCGCTGTCTTTTCTCTTCTGAAGACTTCGTCCCTGAGCCTGAATTCCAAAATGAGCGAGGGTTTGAACAATCGCGTCTTCAAAATCTCTCAAGAATCCAACAACCTCTCGGGGGGCGCGGCCACGACGTGAAAGCTTTAGATTAAGAATCGGATAAACAACAATCTGAGAAGGGCCGTGATAAGTGGCGCGTCCGCCGCGCGAGACCTCGACAACTTTTCCCCTCCAGCCATGAACATCGCCAGGCTGTGTCGCTCGACCGAGCGTCACGACAGGAGGGTGAGTGCAAAAAATTAAATAACCCGCGCGATCCTCTTCGGCCACGCGATGTACATACTCAAGCTGTCGCTGCATAGCCTCGTCGTAATCGAGAAGCCCCCAATTCTCAAACACCAGAGGCTCTTCTCGAGGTTCCAAAGCTGAAATTTTAGACGTGGACATTCTTTCCATTTGTCAAAGGCTTTTGGATAATATGGATGGCATGTCCCAATGTGGCCTCAGCCGACTCCATCATGGTTTCGCCAAGGGTCGGATGAGGGTGAATCGTAAGAGCTAAATCCTCAAGACGAGCCCCCATCTCGATTGCAAGGGCCGCTTCTGAAATTAAATTCGAAGCGTCGGGTCCCACGATGTGCACCCCAAGCAGAATGTGAGTCTTGGGGTCGGCGATCATCTTCACAAAACCTTCGGTTTCTTGCATCGAAACGGCCCGGCCATTGGCAGCAAAAGGAAACTTCGAAATCAAAAGATCCTTGTAGCCCTTTGCGCGAGCTTCAGACTCCATCAAACCGGCTGAGGCAATCTCAGGATCGGTGAAAACCACAGCGGGAACAGTCTTCGCATCATAGACGCGGTTGTGTCCCTTGATCACTTCCGCAACAAGAACGCCTTCATGAGACGCCTTATGAGCGAGCATCGGTTGTCCTGCGATATCCCCAATTGCGAAGATGTGCGGAGCTTGAGTGCGACGTTGAGCATCGACTTTGATAAAACCGCGCGCATCAACTTGAACGCCCGCGGCATTTAGATTCATCTGATCACCATTGGGTCGTCGACCGACTGTGACGAGAACCTTGTCCGCTTTCAAGACTTGCTCTTGGCCATTCACTTCGATTGTCACTTCATAACCATCGGAAGTTTTTTTCTGACCCTTCGCTTTCGCGTTGGTGAGGATTTTAACGCCAGACTTTTCAAGCTTCCGAACGACCACCTGGGCGCATTCAGGATCCACGACACCACTGAGCAGGGAAGACTGAGCTTCAACAACCGTGACCTCCGAGCCAAACTTTCGCAAATAGCTCGAAATCTCAAGTCCAATGTAGCCACCACCAATGGTCACCACTCGACGAGGAGCATGGTCCAGAGCTAAGGCACCTGTGGACGACAAAATATCCTTCTCGTCAAACTTGAAGCCGGGAATCTCGATGGGTCGAGAGCCCGTCGCGATCACAAAATATTTCGCTCGCACCGTTTCAGAGCCAACAGTCAGTTCTTGGGCGGATTTGAATTGAGCCTGACCCTTAATGACCGTGACTTGATTGCCCTTCAAAAGCTGGGAAACTCCCGAGCTCATTTTGTTCGCAACCGAGTTCTTCCACTCCAAAAGTTTTTTGTAATCCAGATCAAGGACTTTGATCTTGAATCCCATATTTGGAAAAAGGTGTTGAGCACTGTGCCAGTGGTGGGCCGCCGTGATCATCGCTTTTGAGGGAATACATCCCACATTCAAGCAGACGCCGCCCAGATATTCGCGCTCAATCACAGCCGTCTTGAAACCAAGCTGAGCCGCACGAATGGCTGCAACATATCCCCCAGGCCCGGCCCCAATAACAACAACATCAAAATTTTGCATGACGAGCTCCTAGTGCATGTCCAGCATCAAGACGCCGGGATTCTGAATTCGGTGAATAAAGGCCTTCAGGAAGCGAGCCGCAACAGCTCCGTCAATCAGGCGATGGTCGCAGGTGATAGTAAAGTTCATCACTTTGCGGACTCCGACCTTTCCACCCTCTTCCAGAACAAGCTTATCCGAGATTTTGTACATTCCCAGAATCGCGACTTCAGGGTGGTTGATCACAGGCGTTGCATAAGTTCCACCCACCGAGCCAATATTGGTGATGGTGATGGTGGCACCTTTCATTTCATCAAGCTTCAATTTTCCTTCACGGGCGCGCAGACTCAAATCCACAATATCCTTTGAAATATCCAGGATCGATTTGCGATCGGCATCCTTCACCACCGGAACCAAAAGACCATTTGGAGTGTCGGCAGCAAAACCCAAATTGAAGTACTTTTTGTAAACAATTTCGCCCGCAGCATCGTCTAGGCTTGCATTGAACATCGGAAATTCCCGAATGGTCGCAATGAGCGCCTTCATGACGAAAGGCAAATACGTCACTTTCGTTCCCGATTTTTCTGCTGCTTCCTTCAGGGACTCACGGAAACCGACAAGCTGAGTAACATCGGCTTCGTCCATCAAAGTAAAGTGAGGGATGATTTGTTTTGCACGCTGAAGATTTTCAGCGATCTTTTTTCGAACCCCAATTAAAGGCACTCGTTCTTCCAGCGCTCCAGGAGTCGAAGTGTAGGCTGGTTTCGGAACCGAAGCTGGAATTGCAGGTCCCGATTTCGCACTCGCGGGACTCGAGCCCTTGGCACGCATCACATCGTCGCGTGTGACCCGACCCGCCAGGCCGGACCCTGAAAGGCCGTTTAAATCCACACCCATTTCACGAGCCAGACGTCGCGTTGAAGGTGTGGCAAGAACATGGAAGTCCGCAACCGGAGGAAAAACAGAACCTGTCGCCAGAGTGGCCTGAGTCGGTTGAGGCGCAGGCGCAGTTGCAGGATGAGAATTTCCAGATTGGGCCGCAGGCTTTGCGGGAGCGGCCGCTGGTTTAGCCGCCATCGGAGCACTGGAGCCCCCCGAAACTTTAATCAGAATGCTTTCAACTTTTACAACATCACCAACTTTAAAAAGAACCTCCGTGACAGATCCTGCGGCCGTCGAAGGAACTTCGACCGTAGCCTTGTCCGTCATGATCTCGGCAATCGGCTGATCGACTTTCACTTGATCACCGGGTTTCACCAACCATTTAACGAGCTCACCCTCGGTGACACCTTCGCCCAGTTCGGGGAGTTTCACGCTTTGAACGGCTCCCGTCGGAGCGCTGGCTGGGGCCGGAGCTGCGGGCTTCGAAGCGGGTGAAGCTGCTGCGGTGGGAGCCGGAGCGCTCGCAGATTTTGAAGCGGCCCCTGCGCCGTCAAGGGTGATCATGACGGATTCCACTTTGATCACTTCCCCGACTTTATATTTCAATTCTTTCACGGTTCCCGCCGTCGGCGAGGGCACTTCAACCGTGGCCTTGTCGGTCATGATTTCTGCGATGGGCTGGTCCGATTTCACTTGGTCCCCAGGCTTCACAAGCCACTTGACCAATTCACCCTCTGTGACACCTTCACCTAATTCAGGGAGTCGAACTTCAGTTGCCATTACTTCACCTCAGCCGGTTGAATATTTTTTTCTGTTTCTTGTCTTTGTTTTTCGATAATGCCCTTCATGAAGAATTCGCCAGCACGGTACGAGCTGCGAACAAGAGGGCCTGACGCGACATAAAGAAAGCCCATGCTCTCAGCCGTCGTTTGCCAGTGTTTAAACTTATCGGGATGAATGAACTCTTCCACCTTCAGGTGGCGAGCGGTGGGTTGCAGATACTGACCGAACGTCACGACGTCGCAGCCCACGGAACGAAGATCGTGAAGGGTCTGCAGAACCTCTTCATCTTTTTCGCCAAGGCCCAACATGATCGAAGATTTTGTATACCGAGAGGGATCGCGTCTTTTAACGCCTTCCAAAACACTCAAGGATTGGCGGTACTTCGCGCGGGGATCGCGAACACTGGGGGTCAATCGTTCGACAGTCTCAACGTTATGAGCGAAGACGTCAGGTCGAGAGTCCACGACGATGTTCACAAGATCCAAATTTCCCTGAAAGTCGCCGGTCAAAATTTCAACAATCAAGTCGGGAGAGAGTTTCTTAATGGTCGCGACCGTACGCGCGAAATGGTGCGCGCCTTGATCCTCAAGATCGTCGCGATCGACGCTTGTGATCACCACGTATTCCAAATTCATTTGCGAAATCGAGTACGCGACCTTTTCGGGTTCGAAGGGATCAATCTTTCCTTTAGGATTTCCCGTCTTCACATTGCAGAAGCGGCAACCACGCGTGCACACTTCACCCATCAACATGAACGTCGCAGTTCCCCCGGACCAGCATTCGCCAATATTCGGGCACTTGGCCTCTTGGCAAACTGTGGCCAGTTTCAAATCTCCCAACATGTCTTTAATGCGAGAATAGTTTTCTCCCGAAGGAGCGCGGACTTTCAGCCATTCGGGTTTTGGCGTTCGGGGTTTCGAAGACGCAGGATTTGACATGAAAACCTCAAGGACTTTCTTTTAGGATTTCTCCCAATAGGATTCACTAGATAACTCAAGTTGTCATTATTCTCAAATGGTCATTTTTCAGGGGCTCAGGTATGGGGTTTGTATGGATTTTCCTCGACCTCTCTTGAAAGCCGTCATGTTAAAACGTTATAAGCGATTTTTCGCCGACGTCAGGCTCAATGGCGAGCTGGTAACGGCTCACTGTCCCAACACGGGGAGTCTGCGCAGCTGCTGGGAAGAGGGGCGGGCCGCCTATGTTTCCCTCTCAGACAATCCGGACCGCAAACTCAAATACACACTCGAGCTCACCGAGGCTCCTACGGGGGCACTCGTGGGCGTTAATACCTCTTGGCCGAACAAGCTCATCTTCGAGGCCTACCGAAACGGTGTGATCGCGGATTGGAAAGAATTTTCGCACTTCCAGAACGAAGTGAAAATATCGAAAGAGACCCGGCTTGATGGGTGTTTGATGGCCGGAGACAAAAAACGATTTATTGAAGTTAAAAACGTGACTCTTGTTCGAGGTTCTCATGCGCAATTCCCCGATGCTGAAACGACGCGAGGTCAGAAGCATCTTCGTGAGCTCCTGAAGCTCCGTGAGCTTGGGCACGAGGCCGAAGTTGTTTTTGTGATTCAACGTGAGGATGCCGAGACGTTTTCAGCGGCTGAAGATTTTGATCCGGAGTATGCCAGACTTCTCGTCGAAGCTCACCGGGGCGGAGTCCATGTGCGCCCCCTGCTCGTCCGCGTGAGTCCCGAATCCCTTCACATCACCGGGCGCGAGCTTCCCTGGAAGCCTTGAATTGTCAGCCGAGGACTTCGTAGGATATCTTTAAAGAGCGACGGCGCGAGCCAGAATCCAAGAGTAAAAAATCACAGCGTCGGGATCCTTCTTCAGAGCGAGAAACTCTTTTTGCATCCCTTCGACAATTTCAGAGGTCACGCGTTTCTGCTCAAGCAAACCTTGAGCTCCACTCAGAAGAAGATCACACCAGTAATCCAGAAAAGCGGCCCGACGTTTAGGCGTGCGGTTGTCGTACTGGTGAGTGAGAACTTGAGTCGTGATGTTTTGGTAGCCGGCTTGAAGAAGATGGTTCGCAAGTTTTCCCCCGACAAAGGGATCACCCTTGATGCTCCACTGGTAGTCATTGAATTCAAACCAATACTTCAACGTGAACGGCGAGTAGGGGTGCAGATAGAAAGTCGAATTCAACACTTCGTTGCAGTAGATCACGCCGCCTGATTTCAGAGCGCGTCGGACTTCTTTCAGAATCCCAACAGGTTCTTGAACATGCTCCAGAAGCCAACAGATAAAAGCTCCATCAAATTGCTCATCAGGAAAGGGAAGTTTAAGAGCGTCGGCTGAATGAAATCGGACCCTCTTGGCCTGGACTGCCGAATTGAGAGTTTCTTGGGCGCGACGAATCTGTTCGTTGGACGCATCAACGCAGTCAATCTGCAGGTGTGGGAAGCGCTCAAGAAGAATTTGAGTCTGGGCTCCGACACCGCTGCCCACTTCGAGGATTCGGGACTGCTCGGAAAAATCGACGTGGCTGAAAATGACGTTCTCGTGAATTCGAGCCTGTCGGTACAGTCGATCTTGCTCTTCCCGAGTGAAGCCGTGAATGTAGGCTTCCGCGAGTCCCTTTTTTTCTTTCTGTGCCATACCTGGTGTCCTTTCGGTCCAATTCCGTCTCGAGCACAGTAACCACAGTTAGGTCTCAATTTCACGAAATTCAAGAGGCCTAACGGAGCACCGTGCGTTCCGTCAGGGGCGTCTGCTGCAGGCTAGAATAGGTTCGATTTTGGTCTCTGTAAAGCTTTCACGAGGGCTTCTAAAATGTGTCAAATTCACCTATTCTTCCAGAGCGCAAGCGGCTATTTTCTCAAGGAGAAGGATATGAAGTCTTTAATCAGTTTTTTTGCGGTCATTTTGGTTTCGGCCACAAGTTTTGCCCAGGCTGGCGATCTTGAAATTCGTGGAACGGTAACGGGAACGGTCAAGTTTGAACAGAAATCGACGAAGGCGTGTACGGCCGTAGGTTGTCCTCCAAAGAAAACTTACACCCAAGTGACTTTGGTGCGAGCAAAAGTTGATGGGTACGGACCCATTCGGGAAGTTGTTGTGGCTGGTCGAAATGGAAAGCACTTTCCGGCACAAGCAAGGACCGTTACCATTGCCGGAGTTCAGTTGCGCCCCGGTCTTCGCGTCGAGATTGAAGGAACAACCAAGGTCACGGAGCTTTCGGTTTTGAATCTCGTTCTGGCCGAGACATCAAAAATCAAGTCGATCAAGATTCTTCGTTAATTTTCGGTCGCATTTGAGAAATAAAAAAAGCCCCGAAGTTTCGGGGCTTTTTTTATTTTCAGCTTGTGAAAGCTCTTACTTTTTCAAGTGACGATCGATGATAGCTTTGAATTCTGCAGGCGGATAAGCTCCTCGCAGAGAAACTCCGTTGATGATGAAGCCAGGCGTTCCTGTGATATTGAACTTCTTAGCTTCCTCGATATCTTTGTTAATTCGTTCCATAATCGAAGGCTCGTTCATATCCTTCTTCAGTTTCTCCATGTTCGCGCCAGCTTTCTTAGCCGCTTCGTTCAAGAAAGCTTCCTTCTTTGTCTTAAGCTCTCCCTGATTTTCAAAAACGTAGTCATGGAACTTTTCAGCTTTGTCATGACCTTGTTTCGCGATCGCTTCGAAGTACTTCGCAGCCGGCATCGCCATGGGGTGGAAATCAAGAGGAAGGTGCTTAAAGACGATTCGAACCTGATCTTTGTACTCGTCCTTGATCTGCTTCACAGTGCTGTAGCCACGCGAGCAGAAGGGGCATTCGAAGTCTGAGTATTCCACGATTGTAATCGGAGCATCTGCTTTTCCAAAAATCGCACGGCCTTCTTCAACTTCGGGCTTCAGAGGATTTGCAAATTCAGCATCGCGAGATTTCTTTTCTTCCTCGAACGCTTTCTCTTGTCCTCGGCGTTGAGCATCTTGAGCCGCCTTGTTCACGACTTCGATGAATTTTTCTGGATCTTTTTCGATGGCAACAAAAACGATTGAAGGGTCGGCTTCAATCGCTTTCTTAAGCTGGCTTGCTGAAGGAGCGCAGGCCGTCAGGGTCAACGTCGCTCCCAAAAATGTGAAAAGAAGTCCGTTTTTAAAATTTTCAAAAGATGATTTCAAGATGCCTCCTTAAGTTGACAAATGTTTGAAAACCTCAACAGTGTGGCACAAATAAAAATGGGAGCGAAGGAAAAATACGGTGCGACGAAAGTCCAGAACCATCAGGTCCAGGACTTGGTCCTCTCGGATTCGAACAGTATTCTAGGACCTATGAAAAGATGGTTGATCAACTTTTGCATTTTGGGATTCTCGACTTGGGCGCACGCGGGCTTGCTCTACACTTACAATCAATTGACCGTGATGGAGTTGGACCAAATGTCAAAGTTAGTCCAGGAGAAACTCAAGGAAGCCAAAAGTGCGGCGGCCAAAACAGTTCCGTTGAAAGAGGGTTTTCAAGCTGTTTTTTCGCGTCCTGATCATGATCGCATGATCGAAAAAGTCGTGGGGCCCTTACGTTTTGAACTGCAAGATCTCGGGGAGTACGAGCGCATCATCACCGAACTCACCGAAGAAGCGATAAATGCTCTAAAAAACACGCGAAATTTTAAACCCGCCGTGCAGGTCACCTATCTTATTTTTCTTGAAAATCTGATGGCGGATATTAAGGACCAGGCCTTGCAGAACGATGGTTTTGAGCGCCAACTTTTTAAGAAAATTCAAAAGGCCAAGATCAAGCTCACTCAGCAGGCTGAGAACGAAAAAAACTTGAAAGGGCTGAAAGAAACGAAGTCTCCGTCCGAAACGGCCGCCCTTGTCCTTGAGTCCATCGAAAAATCCCAGGAAGAAGCTCAAAAAGCCACTACAAAGTAAGGCTCAATCTCTGAGCCTCGAAGTCTTGAGCTGAAAGCCTCAGGACCTTTCTCCCCCTTCGTTGATGTCGACATAGGTCGAGACTCGTTATTTTTGTCTCATTTCGGCTCAAGAAAAATTCGAATAACTCCGATCCCTTTCTTATCAGTACCAGGAGGGTCGGAGGGTCTATGTATCTTCAAGGAAATTTGCAGCTTGTTTTTGACGCGCTCTTCACGATCGGAGCCATCGATCCGATTCTTAAAATGGATTGGAGCGAGGTCACGCGCCAGATGGAAGAACAACCGCTGCGACTGCATCGAGCCTGCGAAACTCTCAACGACTGTCGGGACGATTTCTCTCGAATGGTAGAAACTTTAAAGCGAATGGACTCGACAACAATTCATTTTGTGGCATTGGAGGTCGCTCGTGAATTCTGTGAATTCCAAGACCGTAAATCTTTGCATTAAGATCTTCACAACGTTCCTTGTTTTTGCGCCGGCTTTCGCCTGGGATGTGGACATGTCCCGACGAAAAGTGGACTTCGAGCGCATCACGGATCGCAATCGTCTTCCGGCAAGCGTTGAAACAAGTTCACCTGTGAGTCTGAATTTGGATGAGCTGGTTCTTGTCCCACAACCTCTGCAGGACATCGTTATTTTGAATACGGAAAAGGGCTTCGTCCCCGAGATGATTCACGTTAGAAAAGGGGGCACGTATCGCATTCATCTGGTGAACACCAACAATGAAAAGCGAAACGTCAGCTTTATCCTGGATGGCTTTGCCGAGAATCACAGCACGCCCTTCGCTCAGGAAAAAGTTTTCGAACTGAAGCCACAGAAGACGGGTGAGTTCGGGTTCCATTGTCCCGAAACGTCCTATCGGGGACGAGTCATCGTTGTGGACACTGAACGCAAACCGGCCTCTCGCTAGAGGACTTTCATGGCCGAGAATCAAGCCTTCAAGGATGCGATTCGACAAAACCTAGGGCCCGTGGCAGGGCTCTTGGACGATCCATCCGTGTCGGAGATTCTCATCAATGGCGCAAAAGAGATCTTCGTTGAACGAAAAGGAAAGCTGGAGCGAACTCAGCTGCAGTTCGCCGATGAGGACGCACTTCGCGCCGCGGTCACCTCAATCGCTCAAAGCGTAGGTCGACGGATCACGACCGAAGAGCCGCGTTTGGATGCTAGATTGCCGGATGGATCGCGAATTGCGGTTGTGATCCCTCCCTGTTCCCTCAAGGGGACGACAATGAGCATTCGAAAGTTCACACAAAGCAAAGTGTCCTTAGCGGAGTACATCAAGATGGGCGCTCTCACTGAAGATGCCGCTCGCTTCCTCGACATTTGCATGTTTCTCGGGAAAAACATTCTCGTCTCGGGAGGCACGGGTTCGGGAAAGACCACACTGCTAACACTCTTGTGTTCCCGCATTCCCAAAGGTCAACGCGTGATTGTGATCGAGGATTCCAACGAACTCAAAATCGACTACGAACACGTGGTCTTTTTTGAAACTCGGATGGCCGATGCCCAAGGCAAAGGCGAAGTCACCATTCGGGACCTCGTGAAGTCCTCTCTTCGTTTACGCCCGGACCGCATCATCGTCGGAGAGGTTCGTTCCAGTGAGGCCCTTGAGCTCATCAATGCGATGAACACAGGTCACAAGGGCTGTTTAGGAACTGTCCATGCGAACTCACCTGAGGACGCCATCATACGTCTTGAGGCCCTAGCCCAGGGCGGGGACGCGAAGATCAGCGAAAAAGCGCTCCGATCTCAGGTGTCTTCGGCCGTTGATTTGATTCTGCAAATTTCGCGCTTCCCCGACGGCTCAAGACGCGTCGCAGCTATCAGCGAGGTTTTAGGTTTTAATCCCGATGGAAGCTATAACGTGGTCCCCATCTTTGAGCTTTCGCGCATGGTTCGGCGGCCTGACGGCACTTTCCAAGGTCAAATCACAGCCACCGGGCACGTTCCCAGTTTCATGCAAGAAATCGAAGATAACAATTTGCCCTTTTCGCGCACAAAATTTCAGCAGGTCGCCTAGCGTTATGAGTCTTTGAATTTCCCCAGGAATGACGAAGACTTCTTGATTCAACCGCTGTTTTAGTCCACAACCCGAGAGTGCATTTTAGCTCGAAGATTTCCCATTCCGTTCTCACTTATTTGGAAGATCAAGGCCAAGACTTAACGGGCTTTATCGACGTCCTTGGATCTCACTTCGAGCTGATGCGGGACCCAGCCTGTTGGGTGCCAGCTCCTGAGATGGAATTCTTTCTTGAAAAGATGGTTCAAGTCTTCGGCTCTCGCGAGTCCGAACTGCTTCGCCGCGTGGGCCATCGCCAGGCGCAGCTGCATGCTTGGGGCGTGCTCGATAGCGTCTTGAAGATGATGACGAAACCGCAAGAAATTTTTCGTCAACCCCAACGCTTCATGAGTTATTTTGTTTCGCCCGAACCTCCGCTTGAAAATGTTCTGCGAACGGAAGAGGGAATTCATTTCGATTGGCCCTTACCAAGCGATCAGTATCCGCACGTGACCGAGTACATGAAGGCGGCCTTCGAAGCTCTTCCAACTTACATGGGACAAGGCCTTGCTGTCTGTCGCTGGGAAGATATTCGCCTTGAACTGAAGTGGCCTGTGAAGTCGAGTCTCTTGTTTCAGGAAGAGGCCGGTCGACAGATCTCTCCGCAACTTCTGCAGAATGTTGTTGAAGAACTTCAACGAAGCCAACGAGATCTTGAAGAAAAGAATCGCGAACTTCAGCGCAAGAATGAAGAGCTTCTGCAGTACACTCTGCATATGAAAGAAGCTTTGCCCGCTGCAACCGCGCCTCGATTTCAAGATCTCTCTCGAGATCCCGATGTGCCAGGTCACAAGCTGGGTCAGAACATTGCGCGCCTTCACGATTACCTTGTTCGCGCCCAGCAGCTGATCACCATGATTCTTTCTGAAAACAAAGCCAATGCTTCGGTTCGCGAAGCCATGCGCCGCATGGACTGGGACTATGTGAAGGCCCAATATCCTCGCACTGTTTCCGAGAGTGTGGAATCATTACGACAACTGCAATCCAAATATCGTCATATGCAAACTTCACCTGAGAAGGAGCCGCCTCATGTCTGAGATTCTTGAAGTGAAAGCTCGCGAAATTTTAGATAGCCGTGGAAATCCGACCATCGAAGTCGAGATCCGAACAACCGCCGGGGACCGCGCTCGAGCGGCTGTTCCATCCGGAGCCTCAACTGGCGCTCATGAAGCCTGTGAGCTGCGCGATGGGGATTCCAAGCGGTATCTCGGCAAAGGCGTTCAAAAAGCAATTGAAAATGTTCATGAAAAAATTGCGCCGGAAGTTGTCGGTCTTCCTTGTACCGATCAGGTCTTTATCGACAAACTTTTGCGTGATCTCGATGGTACCGAGAACAAAAATAAACTGGGCGCGAATGCCATCTTAGGAGTTTCTCTGGCCGTCGCGAAAGCGGGCGCGCTGGCTTCGGGGTTGCCTTTGTATCGTTACGTGGGCGGATCTCAGGCTTGTAAACTGCCTGTGCCGCTGATGAATGTGATGAATGGGGGGGCTCACGCCAACAATGGTTTGGATGTTCAGGAGTTCATGATTGTTCCGACGGTCCAGAATTCGTTCCGCGAATCTCTGCGTGCAGGTTCTGAAATTTTTCACACACTCAAAAAGATTCTCGGTAAAAAAGGTCTGTCCACAGCGGTCGGGGACGAGGGCGGCTTTGCTCCGAAGCTCACCAACAATCAGGAAGCCTTGGATTTGTTGATGGAAGCGATCACTCAGGCGGGATATGAACCTGGGCAAAATGTTTTCCTCGCTTTGGATGTGGCGGCGACCGAGCTCTACCAGAATGGAACCTATCGTTGGGATGGAAAACAGTTGAAGCCCACCGAACTTCTTGAGGTCTATAAAATGTGGACCGAAAAGTATCCGTTTGTGTCGATCGAAGACGGCTTCGCAGAAGATGACTGGGATTCTTGGCAGAAAATGACCGCAGCCTTGGGATCGGAAATTCAGCTCGTTGGCGACGATCTTTTTGTGACGAATCCGAAGCGCTTGAAGATCGGGATTGAGCGCCGAGCCGCCAATGCTTTGCTTGTGAAAGTAAATCAGATCGGGACTCTGACAGAGACCTTCGACGCTGTTAATCTGGCCCAGCGGTCGGGATTCAATACCGTGATGTCTCATCGAAGCGGGGAAACAGAAGATACGACCATCGCCGATCTGGCTGTGGCTTTGGGTTGTCAGCAAATCAAAACGGGAAGTCTGTGCCGAACGGATCGGACGGCCAAATACAATCAGCTTCTTCGAATCGAAGAGGACTTGGGCGGCTTGGGCCAGTACTGGGACAAAGGCGCTTTCTAGCGAGTCCTTTGTCGGGCCCGCAAAAGAGTCCAGGGCTCGTTCAGTCTTCGCTCAGTTTGACGTAGACTGAGGGTATGTGGGTTCGAGATATTGCGATTTGGGTTCGTGAAACCCTGAATCATCCTTCTCAAGTTTTAGGCTTTTGCGCGCTCTTCTTCGTATTAACGCTCTCTTTGAACGGAGTGCCGTTACGTCTTTGGGGACTGCATCGGGACTTGAGTCGCTACAGTTTAGAAATCCAAAACGACTTGAAAGAAATTCAAGACTTAGACGCGAAGTTAAGCCAAGCGCAGGATCCCACTTTTATTGAACGCCAGGCTCGCGATCGATTAGATTTAGCCACTGAGGACGACCTCATATTCGTATTTCCCACACAGTAAGTTGCGATTTGTCTTTTTTGCATGTTGGCAAATCCCTGACTTGCCATTTTCAAAAACGCCCCTAGAATGAGAGCTCTAATTCAAGTCTTAAAGCCTTTACATTTCAAGGGCTTGGAAGACAAAGAGCCCTCAACAGATTTCAGTTGAAGTGGGGTCAAAATTGGCAACAAGAGACTGAATTTTTCAGCTCTTGGGATTTTGGAGACATAATTATGACGGTTGCAGCTAAAGACAGCAAAATTCAGTGGAGCCAGGATCAAATTCGAGTTTTACGACTTCGTTTAGGTTGGACGCAGGCCGATCTTGCGCGACGCCTTGAGTGTGGAACTCAGCTTGTGGAATCTCTTGAAGCCGGAGAAACACTGGCGGCCGTTGATATCGTTCATAAGCTTGAACTGATTTCCCATCAAGCCGATCTTTGCGGAGACGAAATTCAAAGTCTTCCGGCAGCAGAGAATTTCTGTGACCAGGAGCAATTAGGCCAAGTGGAGCTTAACAAAGTTCGCAGAAACTTATAGTCTCCTTTCGATGAAAAAAATCTACCTGATCGATGTCAGTTCGCTCTTCTTCCGGGCGTTTTATGCCATTCGTCCTCTGACAGCTCCTGATGGAACCCCTGTTAACGCGATCTATGGTTTGCTTTCAATGATCGTGAAGCTTTTTAAAACCGAGCGCCCGAACTACCTTGTTTTTTGTTATGATCGCAAAGAACCGTCATTTCGAAAAGAGCTCTACGAAGATTACAAGGCTCATCGAACGGAAATGCCCGAAGACTTGGTCAAACAGATTCCTTTCATGAAGCAAATGGCGGAACTCTTAGGCATTCCCGCTCTGGAAATCCCGCGCTTCGAAGCCGACGATGTCATTGGAACTCTCACTCGTTTGGCAACTGAGAAAAAATTCGAAGTGGTCATCGTCAGCGGCGATAAAGACTTCGCTCAGCTCGTCAGACCAGGCGTGGTCCTTTACGACACCATGAAGGATTCGAGGACCGACGAGAGTGGAGTTGTTGAGAAGTGGGGCGTGCGTCCCTCGCAGTTTCAAGACTATCTCGCGATCGTCGGAGATTCCTCGGACAATATTCCAGGGGTCGAGGGCCTTGGCCCAAAAGGCGCGCAAAAGCTGCTGACTACGTACGGCTCTCTAGAGGCCATTTACGAAAACTTGGATCAGGTGACACCCGCGAGCGCTCAGGAAAAGTTACGAAAGAATCAAGAGATGGCTTTTCTTTCCAAAAAGCTCGTGGCCATCGACCTGAATGTTCCCATCGATTCTGATCTTGAAACCTATCGTCTGAAAGGTCTGCGCAGAGACGAGCTTCGTGCCTTTCTTCAGCGGTTGAACTTCAAAGCGTTCGAGAAATCTCTTTTGGGCGAGGACCAGATGGAGTTGCAGTCTCCAGCCGCGGCCGAAAAGTCCGATGCCTTGACAGAACAAAAGTCGTCCGCGCCCTCGGCCCCCACCGCCACCGGCGTGATTCGCCATCAGGGTGCGTGGACCTTAAAGACTGTGACGGCCTCTCAGTTCCTTGAAGAGTGCCGTGAACTTCGAACTCTGTGGGTCTGGTCCCAGTCTCAGGGGGTTTTCTTCTCGGACGGTCGCACACTTTGGAGTGTGAGTGGGGACTTAGCTTCGGTTCAAAAAGAGCTTGAACAACGCGAAGTGGGTTTTCAAGGTTTCGATTTGAAATCCGTCTGGCGTGAGCTGAAGGGCTTCAATCCCAAAATCGAATGGGACTCCATGATCGCAAGCTATGTGATTCGTGCGGGGGATTGCACGGATTTTCACAAAGTCTACTCGGCGCACGCGGGAGAACCTCTTTCTGAGATGGCCAGTCCCGAAGACTACCTGCAAGCGCATCTTCGTCTGAAGGGTGTTCTGGAAGAAAAACTGAAGGCCCATGAAAATCAAAAGATTTATCAATCGCTCGACTTGCCGCTCGCCCCTATTCTTTTGCGAATGGAGCAACGAGGAGTCAAAGTCGATCTCAAATTTTTAAAAGCTTTCAGTGAGGAACTTGCGTACGATCTTGAAAAAACCGAGAAGAAGATCTGGTCCCTCGCAGGCGAAAGTTTTAACGTCGGAAGTCCAAAGCAGCTGGGAGTCATCCTTTTTGAGAAATTAAAACTTCCTGTCGTGAAGAAAACAAAAACCGGCTACTCCACAGACAATGAGGTGCTGCAAGAGATTGAGCACCCCATTGGCAAAGAGATTCTGGAGTATCGAGAGCTTGCGAAACTGAAATCCACCTACGTGGATGCCCTTCCGGAAATGGCCAATCCCGAGACTCATCGAGTCCACACTCATTTCAATCAGGCGCTTACAACAACAGGCCGACTTTCAAGCACGCAGCCGAATCTTCAGAACATTCCGATTCGAACAGAGCGTGGCGCCCGAGTCCGCGAAGCCTTTATTGCTGAAAAGGGACACGAACTTTTGAGTGTCGACTACTCGCAGATTGAACTTCGCGTGCTGGCCCACATTTCAGATGATCCCGGGTTGATTCGCGCCTTCCGCGAAGATTTGGACATTCACGCCGCAACGGCCAGCGAAGTTTTCGGAGTGAAGTTGCAGGATGTAACCTCCGAGCAGCGACGTCGAGCAAAAGCCGTCAATTTCGGGATTGCCTACGGTCAAGGAGCCTTTGGCTTGGCGGAAGTTCTGGGAATTCCAAGATCGGAAGCTCAAGACATCATTAAGCGCTACTTTCATAAGTTTAAAGGGATTCAGGAGTACATCACAGAGACTATCAAGCGGGCTCACGAGCGCGGTTACGTGGAAACTTTGTTCGGACGTCGCCGCTACCTTGATGAACTTCAAAGCAAGAACAACGTCATGAAAAAGTTCGGTGAGCGGGCCGCTATTAATGCTCCCATTCAGGGCACAGCCGCAGATCTTATGAAGAAAGCGATGATCGAGGTGGATCAGAAGTGTGCTTTGCCTCTCTTGCTTCAAGTTCACGACGAGCTGGTATTTGAAGGCACCCCCGAGCAAATCGAAGAGTGGAAAGGTGAGATCGTTCGCATTATGGAGAGTGTGATGACTCTGAAAGTTCCTCTAAAAGTGAATACGAAGTAGTACAATCGGAGAAGTCGCTTTTCGGTCGATGTGAGCGAACTTCAGAGCGTTCGCCCTAGTCTGTTTCCCAGCCTACCACGCGCCCACCTTCGAAGTAAACGGTTCGCCGTTCCTGCTTATATCCTTCTGAGGTCGACAAAGATTTGGAGTAGCGCCACTTTTCATTTTTAAAAAGCGGATTTCCGGAAACTTCTCTTTGAAGCGGTTCGCCCCAAGACTTCAGAACGTAGTCCATAGGCATTCCAATCGCGATGTCCCCGGTCTGCATCAAATTTCGCATATCCTGGCTGGGGCTTTTCGCGCGTGACCAGATCTTGTTGTCGAGGGCCCATTGCTGTTTGGCCTCAAGACTTGTAAGCATCAGGTACGCTAACTTTTCACGATCATTCCGGAACCAGGGAAGCAGTTTCGAGTAATGTTCTTTCTCTCGCAAGGATGAGAGTTTCTTCTCGTAACTTCGAATCAGAGCGGCTCGCCCTTCCTCGTCTTGAGAGGTTGAGGTGGGCACCTGAGACTGGGCTTCACCCTCGCGATGTCGTCGTCCCTCGATCTTTTCCTCAAGAAAACTGCAAGCGCTCAGCCCCATAAGTCCTGTTAACAAAAGAATTCTCATCCCCATAACAGGATCTTCAATTATGTCTTGAAGAGTGCACAGTCCTGTTTTTAGAATAGAGCTGGGAGTGAAGATTGACCGAATCAAAAGCACCGGCGAACTCGCCAAAAGTCGAGGGTGAAAAACCAAGCTTCGAAGTGGGGCCGGGCATGATGAGCTTGGACGAGCTCGATAAGGTCATCGAACAGGCCGATCCCGAAGCGCTCCAGAAGATCGAGACCGTCCGTGAAATTCGTCCGGAAAACACAGCTCACATTGAACTTCTCGAGCTCGATGATTTTTTGAATCGGGGCGGATCCTCGAAACTCAAATCGCGGCTTCAGTACCTGAAGAGTCGCGGAGTTGTATTTTGGATTTGGGCGAAGAGAAATTTTCTAGAACTCTCCGTGCGCGCGGGTCAGTGGGCCCTTCGAACCGTAACGGAATCGCGCGAGCAGATTTCATCAGGCTTTAAAGCTTTTGCGCAGTGGCCCCGTTTGCAGAAGATTGGTTTTTCCTTCGCTGTCTTGCTGAGTGTAGGAGTTCTCATCTTTAGCTACTTCGCTTTTGTAAAGGGATCTTTTCGAACCTCAAATGAACTCTTTATGACTTCGCTTCTTTCGCTTTCCGAAAAAACGGAAACGATTGCTGCCGACGCAGCCCTTGAGACTTTTTATAATTCCTCAAGAATCCCAAAGAGCATTTTTAATCTGAAGAAAATGGTCATCAATATCGAGCCATCGCAAAACTCGGGACCGAACCCCATGGTGGCCTACGAGTTCAGTCTTGAAGGAAACTCGACAGAAGTGCTCATCGAGATTAAGGACCGAGAAGGTGAAATATTAGATCAAATTCAAAGAATGATTGAAGAGCACAGTTTCGATGAATTGAACTCTGCGGATGGCAAGAAGCTTATAACGGAAAAGGTGAGAAGCACGGTCAATCGGCTTCTCACCCTGGGGAAGATTCGTCACGTCTACATTCAAGGCGTCATCTTTAAACCTTAAATTGATTCACATCGATACTGTAAGTTCGAAGACGATCATGAAGAGTGCTCTTCGGAATTCCAAGATCTTGCGCCGTTCTTCGTTGATTTCCTCGATTGGCGATTAGGCGTTTGATGATCATCTGTTTCTCGATCTCTTTCAGGACGGGCATTTGAGACATCTCGGTCGCGGCGGCTGGCAACGTGGGCTCCTCAAGCGTTCGATCCAACAGCTGCGGCATGTGCTCTTCGAGAATGTAGGTATCGGGCAAGAGGGCCCGAGCTCGAGCAACGGTGTTTTTAAGCTCACGGATGTTCCCCGGCCACGCGTGTTTTTTCATCTGACTGATCGCGGGCATCGAAAACCGAACTTTGTACTGCCGAGCGAACTGCATGAGCAGATCTTCAAAGTCTTCCATTCTTTGAGAAAGTGCCGGCGGGCAAAGTTGAACCACTGACAAACGATAGTAAAGGTCTGAACGAAACTGCCCCAGCTGAATTCTCTCATGAAGATTCTGGTGAGTCGCCGCGATGATTCGAACATTTGTCTTAATGGTGCGATCACTGCCCACAGGACGAATCTCGTTGTTTTCGAGAGCTCGAAGAATCTTTGCCTGTAACGAAGAGGGAAGATCTCCAATCTCGTCAAGAAAGAGGGTGCCTCCTCGAGCGGACTCGAAGGCTCCTTTTCGATCAGCGATTGCACCCGTGAAGCTTCCCTTGACGTGTCCAAACAATTCGCTTTCAACCAAGGTTTCTGTGAGAGCCGAGCAATTCACGCTGATAAACGGGGCTGAGGCTCGTGGACTGCAGCGGTGAATCTCTTGAGCCACAACATCTTTACCGGTACCTGAAGGTCCGAGGAGCAGAACAGGGAAGCTCGTTTTGGCAAGATTGGGGATCGACTGCAGCCCACGATTCCAATCAGGATTACGAGAAGAGAGCTGCGGGGTCGGAGTGGTCTCGTGGATGCAGTATTGAAATTCTGCTGAACCCACCCGAATGACATCCCCAGGGTTAATTTGAGCCTCGACAACGCGGGTTTCGTTCACGAAAGTTCCCGATATCGAGCGAAGGTCGCGAACGGTGACTTTGCCGTCTTTCACTTCGATTCGGGCGTGCCGGTCTTCGACGGTTGCATTCTCGAGAAGATGAAGTCCGGGCGTCTCGCGGCCCAGAGTTAAGAATTCGGGCAAAAGAACGGGTTCGGCCTTTTCGGACATGGGTTTTAAGTATGCGATCATGGGTACCTCCACTTTGTTTTGAGGTTGTGATCAATCAAAGGAAGAGCCAGGCTCGGATCAGGCCTAAATATCTGATATTGCTAGCTAAGATTCGTCCGCAAGCGCTTTCATGGGTCTCTGTTCTAAGAATTGAGAATGAGCGCAACCTTTGCTACATTCAATCATGCCCGCCAAACTTAAAGGCCCCGTCGACTATATCAAGAGCGCAGTTTTTCCAGCCGATTATCCGCAGACCTCTCTTCCCGAAATTGCTTTTGCGGGACGATCGAATGCGGGCAAGTCTTCGTTGATTAATGGAATCAGCGACTCGAAGATTGCGAATGTCAGCCAAGCGCCTGGAAAAACGCGGCTCTTAAGCTTCTTTAATGTTCGGCAAAAATACATTCTCGTCGATATGCCTGGTTATGGTTTCTCAAAACGCTCGGGGGATGAGCAGAGCACCTGGGAAAAGATGGTCGAAACCTACATCGAAAAGCGCGAGCAGCTGAAAGGTCTGATCTTGGTCATGGATGCGCGCCGGGATTGGACCGAGGAAGAAGAACTTTTGAAGCGCTATTTGGAGCGTTCGGGTCTGCCGATGGCAATTGCTCTCACGAAAACAGATAAACTTTCGAAGAGCGAAATTTTCGCGGCGACTCGACGAATTCAGAAGCGCACGGGGATTTCGGCTCTCTTTCCGGTTTCAAACCTGAAGCGAAGTGGAATTGAAGAAATTGAAGAGTACCTCTATCGACATTGGGTTCGGGAGAGCGAATGAAGACTTGGGTCGTTATACCTGCACGCTACGGATCCACCCGGTTTCCTGGGAAACCCTTGGTGAAAATTGCCGGCGTCCCCCTTTTGGAAAGAGTCATTCAGAAGGTGCAAAAGGCCCAAGGGGTTGACCGAATTCTTGTCGCCACCGACCACGCGGAAATCGAAAGCCTCTGTCGCGGCCTGAAGATAGCCGTCGTTCAGACCGATTCTCACTTAACTTCGGGAACCGATCGAATTTTTCAAGCCCTTCAGAAATCTGACGATTTGGTTTCGGATGATGATCTGATCATCAATGTCCAGGGGGACGAGCCCCTCTTGCCGGCCTCTTGGATTGAGGGCCTTGCAAAAGCGTTTCGTGAGAATCCTCGTTATCAGATGGGGACTCTCGCGCATCCCTTAACATGGGAAGAGCTCGAGAACCCGAACTCGGTGAAGGTTCTTTGTGATCAAGACCAGTTTGCTTTGTATTTTAGCCGATATCCGATCCCCCACTCTCGGGAAAAGTCGGGTGGTCGACCCGTTTCTCTTAAACATATTGGAGTTTATGCCTTTCGTTATTCCGTCTTGAAAAGGTTTTGCCAGTTGCCGCCCAGTGAAATTGAAAAAGCCGAAAGTCTTGAGCAGCTTCGGGCTCTTCAGGCGGGAATTCGAATTTGGGTGATGTCAGTCGAAGGCTCAATTCAAGGCGTCGATGTTCCGGACGATGTGCAAAAGGTCGAAAAAATTCTAAGGGGGTCAGTATGAAGAAGCGTATCTCGACTAAGAAAAGTACGAAGAAAACCCTCCAGCAAAAGTTTATCTTTGTGACCGGAGGAGTTGTCAGCTCCATTGGCAAGGGGCTAACGGCCGCTTCTTTAGGAGCCTTGCTCGAATCACGCGGTGTCAAAGTCAACATCATGAAATGCGACCCTTACTTGAATGTGGACCCCGGAACCATGTCTCCGTTTCAACATGGAGAAGTCTATGTGACGGAAGATGGGGCTGAAACGGATTTGGATCTAGGCCACTACGAACGATTCACTTCGGCGATCATGCACCGGTCGAACTCGGTCTCGGCGGGTCAAGTCTACGACACCGTGATCTCTCGTGAACGTCAGGGCGACTATTTGGGGGGGACGGTTCAAGTCATTCCCCACATCACCGATGAAATTAAGAATCGAATTTATGATCGCGCCCAGGGATCCGAAGTGATCATTGTAGAAATCGGAGGAACGGTCGGGGATATCGAGGGTCAGCCGTTTTTGGAGGCCATTCGCCAAATGCGAAATGAAGTGGGGCCTCAAAACAGCGCCTTAATTCACGTGACGTACGTTCCCTACATTGCGGCGGCAGGCGAGCTTAAATCGAAGCCGACCCAGCACTCGGTGAAGGAGCTTCGAGAAATCGGATTACAAGCGGACTTCTTGATCTGTCGAAGTGAAAAGCCCTTGGACGAATCTTTAAAGAAAAAAATCGCGCTGTTCTGTTCGGTGCCCGTTGATCGTGTGATCGCGGCTCAGGACTCGAGCACAATCTACGAAGTGCCACTCGCTTTACATAAAGAGGGCCTGGATGGACGCCTTGTCGAGTTTCTGAATTTGAAGACGTCACGGCCTCAACTGCGGGGCTGGCAGAACACCGTGAAGGTCCTGAAGACCTCGGACCAAAAAATTCGAATTGGTGTTGTGGGAAAGTATGTGGAACTCAAGGAATCCTACAAGTCGCTTCATGAATCTTTGGTTCACGGGGGGCTTGCTCACGGCAGCCGAGTTGAAATCGTCTATGTGGATTCAGAAAAGTTGTCTGAGCGATCCATTGCTCAAGCTTTGCATGATGTGAATGGAATCCTTGTGCCGGGCGGATTTGGATCTCGAGGGGTCGAGGGAAAAATCGCGGCCATTCGTTACGCGCGGGAAAAACAGGTTCCGTTCTTTGGAATTTGCTTCGGAATGCAACTGGCTGCGATCGAATTCGCGCGAAATGTTTGCGGAATCAAAGATGCGACAAGCCGCGAATTCGCCGAGAACAAGGCGCGCGGAAATTTCGTCATTGATTATATGGACGAGCAACGAGGTCTGCAAAAAATGGGTGGAACCATGAGACTCGGTTCCTACAGTTGTCACTTGGCGAAGGGTTCGCGGGCCTTTTCGGTTTACCGAAGCTCTGTGATTCACGAACGTCATCGACACCGCTTCGAGTTTAACAATCGCTACCGTGATTTATTTGAAAAGCATGGGATGTGGGCTTCGGGCGTCAATAAGGAAAGAAGCTTGGTAGAGATCATTGAGCTCCCGGATCATCCATGGTTTGTCGGGGTTCAATTCCATCCCGAGTTCAAGTCAAAACCCCTTGCCCCGCATCCGCTATTTGCCCAGTTTCTAAAAGCGGCTCTTGGCAGAAAAAATCTTGTGGACTCGATCGGGAAAAAGAAAACTAAAAAAGTGGAAGATGAAGCGAGGGTGATTTGAAAGAGCGCGTTCTAAAACAGGCCTTAGAGGTTCTGGAAATTGAAGCTGAAGCGATTTTGGCCTTGAGGTCCCGAATTCAAGATCATTTCTTTCAGGCCGTTCAGTTGATTTCGAAGTGCCCAGGTAAGCTAGTTGTCACCGGTATCGGGAAATCAGGACATGTGGCGCGAAAACTGGCGAGCACCTTTTCTTCGACGGGAACTCCCGCTGTTTTTCTCCATCCTGCTGAAAGTGCACATGGGGATCTAGGATTGATCACGTCTCAAGATGTGGTACTGGCTCTGTCTTACGGTGGTGAAAGTCGCGAGCTTTTGACGGTTCTCGAGTACGTCGCAAGAAAGAATATCGCGCTGATTGCGATGACTGGAAAAGTTGAATCCACCTTGGCAAAAGCGTCTCAAGTTGTACTCGATGTCTCGGTCGCGAAAGAGGCTTGCCCGCACAATTTGGCGCCCACCGCGAGCAGCACAGCGACGCTTGCTTTAGGAGATGCTCTTGCCATGAGTGTTTTGGTTGAAAAGGGCTTTCGACCGGAAGACTTTGCGGATGTGCACCCAGGTGGAAGCTTGGGGGCCAAACTTGTTCGGGTTGCCGACATTATGCACTCGGGTGAGGCCCTCCCGCTGGTTCAAGAGTCGACGAGCATCAAAGACATTGTGGGCATCATGACCCATCGAGATGTTCGAGGCACGGCAGGCGTGTTAAACCCGAAGGGTGACCTGATTGGTGTCATTACCGACGGGGACATTCGACGACGAATGGAAAAGTTTTCGGATCCGTTGAATGGGACCGCGTTGGATCTGATGAATCGTTCGCCGAAGACAATTGATCAAAACGAATTGGCTGAAAAAGCCCTTTTTCTGATGGAACAGATGCGCATTCAAACTCTTTTTGTTTTGGATGCGAAGTCGTCAAATCCCCTCAAGCCCGTTGGGATGATCAACTTCCACGATCTTTTTAAAGCGAAAGTTCGGTAGATCCAGAAGAACTTCTCGGCTTCCGACTTGTTCGAGAAGCCGCTCTTCCTTCTAGTATTTAGTCGAGAAATCATTCGAGACTTTTGAATCTTATCGTCTTAAGTCCAGACCTTGCTTGCCCCCTGCTGTGGGAGTTCTCAGAATGAGAGAGTGGACCAGAAGGGTCTCTTGGGGAGCCGCATGATCAGATCTAAATCTTGGATTTTATTCATCTTGTGTTTCATTCAGCTCCCCGCGTTTGCATCACAAATTGAACTGCCTCCTGAAGAGCTTGCAAAAGAGACAGTTCTTCCTGTTTTTGATCGCCCTGGAATTGTCAGAATGAAAAACGTGCAAACTGCGAAGCGTTTTGAGATGGGCTTCAATTTTGGATGGTTGATGTCAGAACCAATCTTCAATACGACTCGTTATGGCGTCTCGGGCTACTATCACACGAACGAAGAGTCGGCCTGGGGCTTTCAATTTTATGCGAACAGCAGCGAGCTCTCGACGTACTCGAAACAGCTTAAGACATTCGATCTGGATTTTTCGCGCGCTCCTAAGCCGGAGTTCATGCTCCATGGAGATTACAACTCGAAGCTCTTCTACGGAAAACTGAGTGTCGCCAAAAACTCGGTCGTCAACACCCACCTCATGGGCCTGCTGTCTGCGGGTGTAACAAAGTACTCTCACAAAGTTTTGCCGGGAGCTTCGGTGGGGCTTGGATACAAAGTCTACTTTAACTCGAACTTATCCTTAAGAACAGATCTCAGGCTGTTTGTGCATCAGGCTCCGATACCTTTCAAGCGAGGGGCGCTCGGTGCCGCGGACGCAGTTCCAGATGAGAATTCGTTTAAGGAAAGAATCCACTACACGAACGTTCTGGATTTAGGGCTGCATTACTTATTCTAGGGAGCCAACGATTATGAAGATTTTTGGATTGATACTCATAGGTTTCCTGGCGATCGGTCTTGATGTTCGCGCTCAAGACAATGACGTTGAAGAGCTGAATCTGATTGAAATGGAGCTCGATCGAAATCGGCAGCCTGCCCCCGAAGAAGAGCCTGAAGCGCGAGAAACAGCACCCAGTACCAACAACCAGCTCCCGCCCCAGCTGGGCAGCGAGGCTCGGAAAACAGAGACAAGCGGAGTGGAAGGGCCGACGGCGGCCTCCGAATTTCGCCAGGTTTCCGTTCTTCAAAGACGTTATCTTCCTCGAACTGGACGCTTTCAAGTTTTCGTCGGGCCCTCTGTGATTCTCAACGACCCTTGGTTCAATGTCTATGGGGGAACGCTAAGACTCGGTTACAACTTCCTAGAGGCTTGGGGGATCGAGGCGGGTTATACAACTGTATCGACCGATAAGACTCAAGCGCGACGAGAGCTCGGCAAGATCAACGACGTCGTAGCCCAAAATATCGTTTACACACGCAACTACTACAATGTTGATGTCAACTGGACTCCTCTTTACGGGAAGATGACCTGGTTTGATCAGAAGATTGTCTACTACGACACTTACTTTTCCGCAGGATTTGGTGGCACTGAGATTCAAACAGGTGATGTGCAGTCCACGATTCGAGTGGCGGCAGGGCAGATTTTTTCGATAAGCAAGAAAATGGCTTTTCGTTGGGATGTCAGCTGGAACTCCTTTCAAGCTCGGCAGGTTGATGCCAGTGAGGGGTCCTTCAACAATGTGTTTCTGACGGCGGGCGTGAGTTTCTTCTTTCCGGAGGCAAGTTACCGATGAAAAAGAGTCTTCTTATCTTCATCGCCATCGGCCTGACGGCCTTCGCGCAAAGCCCGAAATACCCAAAGGGAGCGGCGGGAAATTCAAAGCGAAATTCTTCTAAGGCCACGAACCAGAGGGTTTCATACGAAAGGCCTCAAACCGCGTCTCCCGCGAACTCGGGTTTGCGTCGACAGCTCTATCAAGCGTTGCAGCTTTCCCAGTCGGGCCAGTACCAAGCCGCAGCCATCCAGCTATTTAATCTGGCTCGTCGTCCTGAACTTCAGGCCGACAAAGCGCAGATCAAGTACATTCTCGGTTTGATGTTGGGCGAGATGGGTCTAAACCAAGTCGCCGCTTTCCAATTCGTCGATGTGATCAGAACTAACCATCCGAAGTACACACGCCAGGCGATTGAGAAACTGGCGAATGTCGCAGATGAACTGGGTGACGATACTCTGATCAACTATGCGATGTCTCGGGTCGACGTTACAGATATTCCTGAAAATAATCGGGACATGATTCAATTTCGAATTGGCGAGATTAAGATGCGCGCTCAGCGATATGAAGAGGCCATTCGAGTCTTTTCGCAGATTGGTCTTGGAAGTCGCTACTACAGTCAAGCTCTCTACCAGAAGGGTTTGGCCTTTCTTGAGATCAATCGCCCTCAAGAGGCGGCGAGTATTTTCCAAGCCATGGTTTCAAGCCGTCGAAAGGCGGGCGTGACAGATACCAATCGTGTTGCAGCTCAGCTTGGCTTAGCTCGAGCGCTCTATCAAAGAAAAGATTGGGATGGCGCCGTTGGGGCCTATGCAGAAATTCCTCGAGATCACTTCTTATGGCACGAGGCTCTGTATGAGCAATCTTGGGCTCTTCTCCGTGGAGCTCGATTTCGGTCAGTCCTGAGTAACTTCCAATCCATGCATTCACCCTTCTATGAAGATGACTACAATCCAGAGTCTTTCCTTCTTCGCTCCATCGTGTATCTGTACATTTGCAAGTACGATGAGATGGAGAAAGTTTTGGGACTTTTCGAAAGGACCTACTCTTCCGTTAGGTCTCAAATCGGAGTTTTCCTGAATAACAATTCAAATCCGCTTAAGTACTTCAATGAGATCGAAAAGTGGCAAAGTCAGAAGCGACTGGTAACTGAGGATCGCTCGGGCCTGCGTGTTCCTTATATGGTGGCCAACAAGATCTCAAAGTCGGGAAATGTTCGTCGTGCTCTGAATTACCTGCGAAGACTCGAAACAGAGCGTAAAGCTATCGAATCAAACGGAAGTCTGCGATCGACAGCCTTGGGTCGCTATGCCGTGAAGGTCATAAGCAATCGTTCAAGAAATACAAAAATCAGTATCGGTGAGTCTGCCAAGGTTCAGATGGCCAATATGAAAGATGAGCTGAAAGACGCCTTTGAGCAGGTTTCATTTGTTCGCTACGAAATGATCAGCGCTCAAAAGGAAGTTGTGAAAAAGAGAATTCAGGGAACGGATCTTCCCGAGGCCCGCATTGATGATAATCGAACTCGTTCTTTCTACGTCCAGAATGGGTATCAGTACTATCCTTTTAACGGCGAGTACTGGCTGGATGAAGTTGGAAACTATCATTTTTTAGGGAAGTCGAGCTGTGAATAACTTAGTCAGCACCACGCTTTTTTTTGGTCTCGTAGTCTCGATCTCCGCGTCTGCGGCGCCCAAGAAGAAGACGGTTGGGGAATTCCTTTCTCAGGTTCAACAGGAAAGTCGCGGAGGCCGTCTTTCAAAATCGAAAAAGAATGACACCGCTCTGCCGCAGGCCAATCAGAACCTCGGCTTTTCTGGAAAGAATAATTACGATCTTGAATCCGTAAAGCCACCTCGATCCAACGAGATTCTGCGTTCAGCCGCGACAGGTGATCTGGCAGAATATGAAAGAATTCTCAATCGTCAGATTGATGAGCTGTATCGGTTGACCCAAAAGTTTAAGAACAGTGAAAATCGGGGCGAGCTGTGGCTTCGCCTCGCGGAACTTTACGTCGAGAAATCCATTCTTCTTGATACCCGCAAACAAGATGAATTCGATCAAAAAGTGAAGCTCTTCAATGAGGGTAAGCTCAAGAGGCGTCCCATCCTGGACGAGCGTGATGCACGAGAGCTGAATCGGAAAGCGATCCAGCTCTATGATTGGTTCCTTAAAGATTTCCCTCGGGATGAGAAAACGCCGCAGGCCTACTTCTTCTTGGGCTTCAACCACTTTGAATTGGGCCAATTCGATAAGGGTGCTGAATTCTACGAGAAGCTGATTAAGTCCTATCCGAAAAGTCCATTCGTTGGCGAGGCTCAGTTTTCACTAGCGGAGTTCTACTTTGAAAACGAAAAGTGGACTTTGGCTTACAATCGCTACGCACCACTAATAAAAAACAAGAAACACCGACTTCACACCTATTCGGTGTATAAAGGCGCGTGGTGTCTTTATCGTTTAGGTCAGTACGAACAAGCACTGAAATATCTAGAATCGATCATCCGCGATAGCCAAGTGGTCGCCGGGGATGAGCTGGCTTCGAAGAGGATCGTCAATAAGGAGAAACTCGAGAACGAGGCTCTGCGAGACATCGTGGCTTTCTACGCATCGGATCGTCCTGCGGAAGGAGCTCCTGCTTACTTTCAACGAGTCACCGGGCGCGATAACGTGGCCCCTTTCATTGAAAGGTTAGCCTACTACTACTCAGACAAAGGAAACGGTGAGGCGGCTCGGACCAGCTTCAAATACCTAATCGAGCAGTCCCCTCAAAATGCAATGGCCTTCGAGTATCAATATCAAATCGTTCAAAATTACTTCTACGCCAAGAACACCGCGCGCTTTCGCGATGAGCTTTTTGGCTGGGCCAAAACTTATGGACGTCAAGGGGCTTGGGCAAATGCCAACCAAGGAAACGCTGAACTGATCACGAAGAGTGAGAAGCTCCGAGAAACAACGCTTCGAAACTATGTGCTTCAACAGCACCAAACCGCCCAAAACTCACGAGCTCCCTTTTCTCAAGAGGCCGCGATTCAAGGCTATCAGATTTATCTCCAGGAATTTGCTCATCTACCTCGAGTGGCCGATATGCACTTTTACTACGGCGAACTTCTGTACGATATGAGGAGATATGAAGACGCGACAGAGCAGTACCGCTGGGTGGTCGAAAAGGGACCGCAAAGCAAGTTCTACTTGAAAGCTGCAACCAATATCATTCACGCCGCTGAGCGGTCTTTGCCAGATGACCAAGAGTTCCAAAAGAAAATCGGAAACTCCACAGATCCGCTGCCTCTAGATCCGCGAGCCGACTCTTTTATCAAGGCCGCTGAATGGTATTTGGGAAAATTTCCTCAAGGGGAAAAGGCGGCCGAACTTAGGTTCCGAACGGCACGTTTGTACTATCAGCATAACCAGTTCGACAAAGCCAATGAGCTTTTCAAGAAGGTCGTGCAAAATCACCCGAAGACGAAGTATTCAGAATACTCCGCGAACTTGATGCTGGATATTTTCAATCTGCGAAAAGACTATATTGGATTGGAAAAAACCGGACAGGAGCTGCTGCAGGTCCCTGAGATTGCCGATTCAAAAGCGGGCGGTGAAATTCGAGACATCCTTGAAAAGGCCAGCTTCAAGAAGGCCCAGGACTTGGAAAAGGAAGGCAAATTCCTAGAAAGTGCCCAGCAGTTCGAAGCCTTTGGTAATCAGAATCCAAAGTCTGAACTCGCCATGACGGCCTATTACAACTCGGCTGTTAACTATGAAAAGGCTGGTCAGCTTTTGGGTGCCCTGCCTCTTTACTTAAAAGTTGTCTCGTCAAAATCTGAATCGGTCGAAAAGCTGAAGCCCAACGTGCACCGCTTTATGGCCAAGATTTATCAGAATGCTTCGATTTTTGACGAGGCCATCAAACATTTCAAACTGGCTTTGCAGCTTAACCCGAAAGATCCGCTTGCGAATAACTATACCTACAACATCGCGCTGATGAGCGAAGCCCTAGGACGCAACAACGAGGCCTATCGATACTACTCAGAGTACTTAAGTCAAACCAAGAAGTGGTCCGAGAAAAAGGAGATTCACTACTCACTCGCTGTTTTGGCGAAAAAGATGAATCGTCGGACAACAGCGATCGAAAATTTTGAAACCTACCTGACCTATGGGGACCTTGAGCCTTCTCGGCAGGCGGTGACGTTCCATGAGCTGTCTCAGCTTCTGCAAAGATCAAAACCCGAAGAGGCAGAGAAATTTGAACGGCGGATTATCAACCTCGCCAATCGAACCAAAAACCCGATGGCAGTTAAGTTTGCGTCTCGAATCAAGCTGGATCGGGCGATGGAGACGTCTCGCGAGTTCAAAGGCGTGAAGCTTCCGGCAGATCCGGCTCAACAGCAGAAGGCCGTAAGCAAGAAGATCGAGCTTTTGAATCGGCTGACGAAAGAGCTGAATGAGATCGTCCAGATGAATAGCGGCGAAGGGATTGTATCAAGTTTGACTGTTCTGGGTGATGCTAATCAGCACATGGTCAACGCCATTTTGACGGCACCCTTGCCCAAGGGGCTTAACGCGCAAGAGATGCAGATGTACCAGGACGGCATCAAAAAAATTGCCGATCCCTTCCAGCAAAAAGCTCGCGATAGCTACCGTCTAGCCGTCGAGCGCGGACAAGAGCTTGAGGTCTACTCAAGTGAGTACCTTCAAGCCTACGACTACATGAGCCGCACCCCAGGATCTGAGTATTACAACAATGGAGAACGCCTTTTTGAAACACGATTCGTGAAGTGGAGTGTGCCGTGAGACTTTTAACTTCCGCAATTCTGATTTTAACTCTCGCGGGGTGCTCAAGCTCCAACCATTCCGGTTCGAGTTCATCGACGGATACTTCCGGCGGTCTGACTGATATTAACGAGGCTCCCCAAAAGCCAAGCGCTCAGCCCCTTCCCCCCGTCGCCCTCGAGCCCGAGAAGACGGCGTCGGCAACAGCTCCGACTTCGGCCCCCGCAGCGGCGGATCGTCTTGAGGGAAAATTGAATAATGCGATTCAAAAACAGGATGAACGGGCCATTGCGATTTCCGCTCGTGAGCTTCTGATTCGAAATCCCCAGGACATTAAGGCTTTGAATGCCTTAGCCCTTTATCATTTTCGGCAAGGGGAAATCGAAATGGCGAAGTCGCTTTTAACTAAGGCAATCGCAATTGATGGTAATGTTTCGATGTTGCACACCAACCTGGGAATGGTTCATCAAACTCAAGCCGAACTCTACGAGGCTCTTCAATCCTATCGCGCCGCCCTTCGAGTCGACCCTTCCAATGCGATCGCAGCGGCCAACATCGGCGCGCTCTATGCTCAGAAGAAAGACTATCGGAAGGCGCAGGTCGCTTTAGAAATCGCGGTTCAAAAAGGTCAAAGAGATTGGAGAACCTTGAGCAATTATGGAGTCACTCTGATGGCTCTTGGTAAGTACCAAAACTCCGAGCCCTATTTGAAACGGTCGATGGAACTGCAGCCACAAAACGTCGAGATTCTTCTGAACTATGCAATCCTTCTTATTGAACACCTCGGGAAGCCATCCGAAGGTCTAGATGTGATCAGTAAGATTCGTTTCGCGGGTCCAGGACCAGAGCTCAGGAAACGGATTTCGGATTTGGAAAATCGTGCAAAATCAGTTTTAAAATAGAGAAGGGGTCACAGTGGTACGTTCTTTGTCGGGGTTGATTATAGCGCTAAGTGTCTCATGGGCCTGGGGTCAAGAGACGACGACGCCCCGTGGAGATCGTCGAGCCACTCTCAATTTTGAAGATGAACTTGTTGAGGGTTCGACTCAAAAGCCAGAACTTTTCTATTTGTTTCAGAAAAAGAACTTTAATTACGGTAAGTTGATTAAGCTTCGAGAAAATTTTATTCCCGAGACAAGACGGACAGCAGAGGATTTGCAGCGCATTCGGGGTGGGAATTGAGATCACCGGCTATTTTAAGGGTCTTTAAAGGCCATCAGCTGAAGGAAGTAAAACAATTCGATCTTGAACAGATCGTGATTGGTCACCAGGCTGAAGTTCAACTTGATCTTGATGACCCCGAAGTTTCCCCGATTCATTGCATGATCGAACTTAGAGAAGATGGTTACTATCTGTGTGATCTCGGATCTGAGCACGGAACCATTAAGAACGGTCAAAGAATTCTGGATGAGCCACTTGAGTCCAATGATGAGATCGTCATTGGACAATTCAAAATCGTTTTCTTCTCGGGTGTCCCGAAAATTAAATCGAGCGGTCTCGCGGCCGTGGCGCCGCCAGCGAGTGCTAAGCCAGCCGCCGGAGCCGCCAAGATTCCCGAACGTCGACCCAGTGAGAACACGGGACTCGAGGCGATTCCCCAAGAGCGCCCCGTTTTAAAAGAGAAGCGCTCTTCTTCCAAACAGGTTGTTTCACATAAAACCTACGCCCCGGCTTCTCAAATTCCTGATCTTAGAAGCTATCTGAAACCCCACAAAGGGGGATCAGTTGAGGTTCTGGTTTGCTGGCGAGATCGCATTCTTCAAGCATTTCACTTTCGACGACGTGGCAATGTTCAAGTCAACGTGGATTCGGATTTGAGCGTCGCTCTTCCTCTTGGAATTCTCCCACGCGGTTTCCGACTTCTTGAACTAGGCCAAAACGCACGAGTGTTCTTCCCAGCCGAGACTCAAGGGGAACTCGTTACGCTTGAGCAGAAGTTTGACCTCCAGGATTTGCAACGAAGTGGGCGAGTCCGTCCTTTTGGTCAGCACTTCAGTTTAACTCTCGAGCAGAACGAAATTGTTTATCTGCAACTTCCGAAGAGCGAAATCCAGCTGGTGATTCGCTTCGTGCCACTCACACCCGTCGTTCCTCTTGTTCCCCCGCTGATGCTTTCGTCGGGCGAGCTCATGGGCATGCTCGTTTCGCTCGCGATCGTCGTTCTCCTTTATCTTGCGGTCTCGACAATGAATCCTCCGCCCCCTGTAGAAGAGGAAGAGGAACTGACTCGTATCGCACAAATCGTTTTTGATAACAAACCTCTTCCTCAACCTCCTCCTCCGCCGCCTCAGCAGAAGCCGCCCGAGCAGGAAATTCAGAAGGCTCCACCTCCTGAACCTCCTAAGAAAGTTCAAGCCGCCGAGCAAACTAAAGCGGCAACTAAAAAAGGCCAGGGGGAAGTGAAAACGGCCGCTCGAAATCAGCGTGCGGGTCGAGCCTCTGAACTTGCGCCCCGGCCAAATGCGAACAACAGTAAAAAGTTTGGCTCGATTCAACAGGGCGGAGCCGTGAAAGTAGGGCAGAAGGAAGCGGCCAACGCCCAGTCTCAAATAAAAGACGTCAGCAAAGTCGGTCTTTTCAGCGCCTTCGGTACTGGTGGCGTACGAAAGCAGTTGGATCAAGCGTACTCGGGAGCCGGTGATATTCTCGGAACTGCCGGCGAGGCCACGGGCTCCGTGGGCATGGGAGAAAATCGAGCAGGCGATGATCTGGGTTCGCGATTCAAAGATACAGGTGCGGGCGGAAAAGGAACTGCAATTCAAGGAATTGCGGGAATTGGAACAAAAGGTCGTGGATCAGGCATGGGGACCTACGGGACTGCCGAAGGATTCGGAGATAAAACAACGGTTGCGATCGAGCCTGGTGGGGCTGAGGAAAGTTTTGTGGGCACGATCGATCGCGAAGCGGTTCGTCGCGTGGTCCGAGCGCATTTGAATCAGATCCAGGCTTGTTACACGCGTGAGCTGAATAAACTTGATCGCTCTCGTCGAGCGCAGCTTGAAGGAAAAGTTGTTCTTCAATGGGATATTGTAGCGAAGGGCGCGGCTCAGAATGTGAAAGTCGTCAGCACAACTCTGAACAATCGCCCGATCGAAGAGTGTATGAAGCAACGATTGATGACATGGCAGTTCCCAGAACCGCCGCAGGGACTTGTAGGTGAGGTCACCTACCCGTTCCTTTTGAAACCGATCAATTAATTTTTTAGGAGGAGATCACGTGAACCCAACTACCATGAGCGCCGCAGCTGGAACCGCGGAGTATTCGTTTTCCATCACAAAAGCGTTTCACGACGGTGGTCCCGTCATGTACATCATCGCCATCTTCGCGATCCTGACCGTCTTTATCGTGGTCGAAAGATTCATGAAGATTCGGGCGATGTCGATTGATAAGAAGGAATTTACCGATCAGCTTTATCGATTGGTTGTGGCCGGTGATATTCGCCAAGCCATCTCACTTTGTGATTCGCGCCCTGCGCCTCTCACGAACACAGTCAAATCGGGCCTTATTCAAGCTATGAACAAGCGCCCGGATGAAGAAGTCCAGGTGGCAATGGACGCAGCGGTCCTGCGTGAGATGCCGAAGCTTGAAGGCTATACATCCTTCCTGGCTGTTTTCGGTAACGTCTCGGTTCTGTCGGGACTTCTAGGAACCATCGCCGGGATGATCACCTCATTCGCAGCGGTCGGCGCGGCCGCCAACGACAAGAAAGCTGAGCTTTTGTCTCAAGGTATTTCACACGCCTTAAACTGTACGGCGTTTGGACTTCTCGTCGCACTGATTGCGATTGTTTCGTACGGCTGGTTCCAGCACCGAATTCAGAAAGTCGAAAATGAAGTTGTTGAAACGAGCATGACGCTTTTGAATCTCGTAGTTGCAAATCGCGATAAAGTTCGAGATTAGAGGACGAAAATGGCTGAAATAGAAGCGGGTGGTTCAAAAGGACGAAGGGTGAATGTGGAACTGAATCTCGTTCCCTTCATCGACTTGATGAGCGTGTTGATTACGTTCCTTTTGCTGTCGGCCGTTTGGGTTCAGATCAACATGATCCAAATGGGAACATCCTTCTATGCTCAAAAGGATCCGGATGGTCCTCCCCCCGAGCCTCCACCACATGCGGATGTCGTGCTGAAAGTTGATGTGAAACAAGCGGGTTACGTCTTCACTTTGGGGCGACAGGTTCTTTCTTTTCCGAATGCGGCGGGACAGTTTGATGACCCAGGCCTGCTTGCTCAACTTCAGAAAGCGAAAGAGCTCTACCCGAACAAGGTGGATGCGATTTTGGCGGTGGCTGACGAGCTTCCCTACGAGCGAATGATTTTTGCAATGGATCTTCTTTTAAAGACAGGCTTTCCAAAGATTAGTCTAGCCACGGGGAATCCTTAATGGCGATCTACAAACCGGGTCAACAGCATCGATATCACAATATCCTTCGACGGCGAAAGGGCAAAAGAGCTGTGACGGCCGTCCTCTCCTTGACCGCCATGGTGGATATGTTCACCGTTCTAGTGATTTTCCTTTTACAGGCTTACTCTTCAAATCCCACCGTTCTGATCAATCCTGAAGAGGTCAGTCTGCCTCGGGCAGAGAAGACGAAAGAGTTAAAGCCAGCTGCGGTCATTACGATTGCAAAAGGGAACGTCTACGTTGAAAAGGTTCAAGTCGCGACAATGGAAGAGGTCAAAGCCTCAATCGATTGGATCCTTCCCAACATGCGTGATGAACTTCTAAGACTGCTTCAGCTCAAGAAGGCGGAGTATGATAGCCTGCTAAGGACCCGGTTGCAGAACATTATTGGGTCGAAGAACGAAGAAGTGCTCGACGCAAATGACTGGAAGAAGGTGACCATCCAGGCGGACAAGGATATTGACTACCTTTCAGTAAAAAAGGTCATGTATACCATCGCAGCATCCGGCGCGGGTGATATCAATTTCGCCGTGATGAAAAAAGAAAATGAAAATGCAGAGTGATGCGATCTGTTTTAGTTATTTTTCTTTTGGTCCTTGTTCTCTTTGAAATTCTGATTCTTTTTCCCAAAAAGACGGATTCTCCAAAACCCGCTGAAAACTCCCAAGCGACTCAAGAAGGACCCGCGGGTTCTAACTCGAAAAAGCCCCAGCAGGAGATGCGCGGCGAAGGCGTTCATATTGTCGAAAGTCAAATGGGGTCGCGCGATTGGGAACTTTTCGCAAAGGCTGCGCAGAGCTTCCAGGGGCAAACCGCTTGGGACTTAGAGCAGGTGCGAATTCTGTTTTATAACAATGAAATTCAGGACATGGTTGTTCGGGGACACCGGGGACAAATTCTTCCCGAAGGCCGAGATATGAGGATTGAAGGAGATGTTCAGATCGAGACTTCGAACGGCTATGTCTTTCAAGCCCCCTATATCGAGTACAAGTCCAAACTGCGGTTGATCGAGTGTGCCGGCCCTGTTCAAGTTAAAGGTCCTCTGGAAAGAGGCAAAAGATCCTTGTTCATGAAGGCCGTTGGGATGCGAATTCCCGTCACCGAACGGAAGATGTACCTTGAGCGTCAGGTCAACGGACAGAAGCTTCTTCAAGAGGATCGTTTTCTCAACCTTAAGAGTGAATCGGCCGAGCTGTCCGCGAAAGCGCAAACTGCGATCTTTCGCACAAATGTCATTATGGACTACTTGAACATGGTGATGAAAAGTCAAAACGCGATTTTTGCCTATGACGAAAAGACAAAGCTCTTTGATCACCTTGAGCTGCAGGGACAGGTCGAGCTTAAAGAGGAAAACCGTCGAGCGACCAGCGAAAATCTTCGCGTCGACTTCGCCACCCGGCAATTCACATTCTCCGGCCAGCCGCGTCTTTATCAAGGAGATGATCAGCTTTTCGGAGATCAAATCATCTTTATGGACAACGGGAAGCGAGTTAAAGTAAAGAATGTAAAGGCCCGGGGGACAGTCGCTGAATGAGTCGTTTAAATATCGAACAGATCTCGAAAACATTTAAGAAACGAACCGTCGTAAACGGAGTGTCGTTTGACGTGCAGGCGGGCCAGGTTGTGGGTCTGCTCGGGCCGAATGGGGCCGGCAAAACAACTTCGTTTTACATGGTCGTTGGACTCGTGAAGCCAGATGCAGGACGAATCTCGATTGACGAAAGAGACATCACTCAGCTTCCCATGTACAAGCGGGCGCGAGTCGGATTGAGCTACTTGGCGCAAGAGCCAAGTATCTTCCGTAAGCTCACGGTGGCCGACAATATCTTGGTCGCGCTTGAGGCTCACGGCTATGATGGTGCAAAAAAGAACGAAATGCTTGAAACTCTTCTGCACGATTTTCGAGTCGCGCATATTCGCGATAGCTTTGGTTACTCCCTTTCCGGGGGAGAAAGACGGCGTGTCGAAATCGCTCGGGCCCTGGCCTGCGAGCCAAGGTTTCTTCTCCTTGACGAGCCTTTTGCGGGGATCGATCCGATCGCGGTTGCCGACATTCAAAACATCATCCGAGAGCTCAAAGCCAAAGGTCTAGGTGTTCTCATCACGGACCATAACGTGCGTGAGACTTTAGGGATTTGCGATTATGCTTATATCTTGAAGGATGGAAAAATTCAGGTGAGCGGACAGGCCGAGGAGATTGCTCAGTCCGAGATCGCGCGTAAGTTTTATTTGGGTGAAAATTTTCGACTGTAATCGAGAGAATTTAAATAGGTGCTATGGCATTACGACAAAGCTTAAATCTCAGTCAGAACCTCGTGATCACGCCGCAGCTTCAGCAAGCGATCAAGCTCTTGCAGATGTCTCGTCTAGAACTTGAATCGGCGGTCCGTTCTGAACTTGAAGAAAATCCTATTCTCGAAGAAACGGTCGACCTCAAAGAAGAGGATCTGAAGCGCACGAAGGAAGCCGCCACCGAGGTCGAGGGGCCGGCCGAATCTCAAGATCCCAACACTCAAGACCCTCGTCGCCAAGACGAGTTTGAGTGGGAATCCTATTTTGAACAAAACCAAAAGCCACCGAAGGATTTTTCGTCTGGTAACGAAGAAATCATGAACTACGAAAACGTGATGACGACAACCCAGTCGCTTAACGATTATCTTTCGTGGCAAATCAAGATGAACGGGTTCTCTGAACATGAAGAGCGAGCGGCCGAAGGCCTTCTCGCTTACATGGACGAAGATGGTTATATCAAGACTCCGCTTGAGCAGATCGCCCAAGATGAAAATCTTCCTCTTGAGGATCTTGAAGATGCGCTGTCTTTGATTCAAGAATTTGATCCCCCCGGCGTTGGGGCGCGTGATCTGAAAGAGTGCTTGTTGATTCAGGCTCGCCATCTCGAGGAAGACACGACGGATCTTGTTACAATCCTTCAAAATCATATCAAAGATCTTGAAAAGCGAAATTACGAAGCGATTTCGAAAGCCATTGGAAAAGAAGTTCGCGAGGTCGTTGAAATTTGCAAAATCATCTATGCCATGGAGCCCAAGCCGGGCCGTGCCTATCACGAAAACGACACCCACTACGTGACGCCGGACGTTTATGTCTACAAGGTCGGGGACGATTTTGTCGTGTCCTTGAATGAAGATGGGCTGCCGCGACTGAAGATTTCGAACTTTTACAAGAATATGCTTAAGGGTGGCGGAGCGAACAAACAAGAGCAAGAGTACATTCAAGAGAAGCTGAAATCGGCAGTTTGGTTGATTAAGTCAATTCATCAACGTCAAAGAACGATCTATCGAGTCTCGGAAGCCATCGTGAAGCGACAAAAAGAGTTTTTCGAGAAGGGTGCGGGATTTTTAAAGCCGATGGTCCTTCGTGATATCGCGGGTGATATTGGAATGCATGAATCGACAGTCTCGCGCGTGACAACAGCGAAGTACATGCACACCCCGCAGGGAATCTACGAACTTAAATACTTTTTCAATTCGGGAATCAATGCGACGGATGGTGGTGACGCTCTGGCCTCAGAATCCGTGAAGCTCAAGATCAAGGATTTGATTTCAAAAGAAGATCCGAAGAATCCTTTCTCGGATCAAAAGATCGCCGAACTCTTGAAAAAGGATGGGGTCGATATCGCTCGCCGCACGGTCGCGAAGTATCGCGAAATGTTAAGATTGTTGCCCTCAAGTCAGCGCAAAAAAGTCTACTAGGTGTCAGGCCTTGTTTAAATCTTCGGACTTTCTTCTTTTAATGGCTCTACCAGTGGAGTCCCAGGGGCTCTTCGAAAAGGCCCAGATCCCTGTCTCTTACTGCGGAATTGGAAAGGTCAACGCGGCCTGGAAGACCACCGAGCTCATTCATCGTAACCCCGGAAAGCCGATTCTCAATCTTGGGACTGCGGGAAGCGCGAAGATTCCAACGCATGAGCTTGTTGAGTGCCGCGCCTTCGTTCAACGAGACATGGATCTTCGCCCCTTGAATTTCCCTTTGGGAAAAACACCCATGGACGAAATCGCCGACGAAATTTCGGGGACGCAGCTCTTTCCAGAATTGGAAAAGGGAGTCTGCGCAACTGGGGATCGCTTTGAAGTGGGACCTCCCGAACTTGCTTGCGATCTTGTCGATATGGAAGCCTATGCGATGGCGAAAGTTTGCAAACGCTACGGCGTTAATTTTGTCTCAATCAAATACATCACCGATGGCTCTGATCCAGATGCCCACCGAGACTGGCGGGTCAATCTGCAGCGAGCAGCCCAGGCCCTTTTCGATTTTTATCGCCAATTCAGTTGACGCCTTCTCGGATTGAGAAGGCTCTAATGCATTGCGCAACATTTCCACCCCGACTTTCATTCAGTCCTTTCTAGGCTCGACCGATAAGGAGGAAGGTCCCGACACTCGGGTCCTTTGTCTAAGAAAAGGAGTCTTGCCCATGAAAACTCAATACACCTTCAAGCATCTCGACCACTCCGACGCACTTCAAGACTACTGTCAGGGTCGCTTGGACGAGATTTCAGCCTTTCTCTTGAAGGATTACCTGGGTCACGTCACCTTCAGTAAGCGTCTGAAAGAGTTTTGCGTCGAGATGAGGATCAATACGCGAGAAAAGCCTTTTCGCTGTAGGACCGTGCACTATGATGTTTACAGCGCCGTCGATGAGGCGGTTCTAAAGCTCGAGAGACAACTTCTGAAGGTTCGAAAAATCATGACCAACCATAAGAAGCCCCACTTGAAGAAGGCCCGCAGAGCTGCGGCCGGACGAGAAGTTGCCTAATCACGAACTCTCAGAGAAACAGAAGCTCCGAAAGCCCCTGCACGGGGGCTTTTTTTTTGACCCTGAGCCGACCCTTTGATAGCTTTCACAAGCTTAGAGATCTCCCGATCGAAAGGAAGTTTGTGAAAAACTATCTGTTTACCAGTGAGTCTGTTTCTGAAGGGCACCCGGACAAGATGTGTGATCAAATCAGCGACGCGGTTTTGGATGCGATTTTAGCGCAGGATCCGAAAGGCCGTGTGGCGTGTGAAACCTTGCTGACAACCGGACTATGTGTCGTCGCCGGTGAAATCACAACCTCTGCAAAAGTGAACATCGCCGAAATCGCGAGACAGACCATCAAGAAGATCGGGTACGATCACTCGGACAAGGGATTTGATTATAAAACTTGCGGTGTCATGGTGGCGGTCGGAGCTCAAAGTCCCGATATCGCGATGGGAGTCAAGCAGACAGGCCAAGACGAGCAGGGCGCGGGCGACCAAGGGATCATGTTTGGATATGCCACGAACGAAACTCCCGAATTCATGCCGCTGACACTCGCGATGTCGCATAAACTTGTGAAGAATCTTGCGGACCTTCGTCGTTCGGGGCGCGCCAATTGGTTACGTCCAGATGCCAAATCTCAAGTGACGGTTCAGTATGAAAACGGAGTAGCGAAACGCATTGATTCCATCGTGCTCTCAACCCAGCACGCCGAGGAAATTTCTCAGAATCAAATTTATGAATTCATCATGGAAGAACTGATCAAAAAGACGATTCCAACTCAGTGGATTGATAAGAATACCAAATACCATATCAATCCAACGGGACGCTTTGTAACAGGTGGTCCCATGGGAGATGCCGGCTTGACCGGTCGAAAAATTATCGTCGATACCTATGGCGGGCATGGCGCTCACGGGGGCGGTGCCTTTTCAGGAAAAGACCCTTCCAAAGTGGATCGTTCGGCGGCCTATGCGACTCGCCACGTAGCGAAGAATATCGTGGCGGCCGGTTTGGCCGAAAAGTGCTTGGTCCAAGTTGGCTACGCCATCGGAGTGGCAGATCCTGTCAGCATCACAGTTAACGACTATGGGACTTCGAAAGTTGGTTCTGAGAAGCTTGTCGAAGCCGTCAAAAAGATTTGGAGTCTGCGGCCTTCTCATATCACGCGAGACTTTGATCTGTTGAAGCCGATCTACAGCCCGACGGCGGCCTATGGCCACTTCGGTCGTGAAGAGTCAGGATTTACCTGGGAAAAGACGAATAAAGTGGATCAGCTGAAAGACGTGGTAAAAACACTCTAATGGATCCAAAATTCATTCGAAATTTTTCGATCATTGCTCATATCGATCACGGAAAGTCCACCTTAGCTGACGGGCTTCTGTGGGCGACGGGAGCCTTGTCGGCACGGGAAGAGAAGAATCAATTCCTCGACAACATGGATCTTGAGCGTGAGCGTGGGATCACCATCAAGGCCCAGACCGTTTGCTTGAAATACAAGGCCCAAGATGGAAATACGTACCAGATTAATCTGATCGACACTCCCGGGCATGTCGACTTTTCGTATGAAGTGTCTCGCTCACTCGCGGCGTGCGAAGGGGCGATTCTTGTCGTCGACGCGGCTCAAGGGGTCGAGGCTCAAACCTTAGCGAACGTTTATCTGGCGCTAGGTAACAACCTTGAGATTATTCCCGTTCTTAACAAGATTGACCTTCCTTCGGCAGACCCTGAAGGAGTTCGTCGACAAATTGAAGATACCATTGGCCTTGATTGCACGGGTATTATCCATGCTTCAGCCAAAGAACGGAAAGGCCTTCACGAAATTCTCGAAGCGATCGTTCAAAAAGTTCCTCCACCGAAAGCCGATCGCTCTCTGACTCTGCGAGCCCTGATTTTTGATTCTTGGTTCGATTCGTATCAAGGGGTCGTCGTTCTTGTACGAGCCGTTGATGGAGCTGTGAAGAAGGGTGATAAGATCCGCTTCATGGCGACGGGTCGAGACTACGAGGTTCTTCGACTTGGAAAGTTCACTCCGTTCCCGGATCCCGTGGATCAAATTGAAGCGGGAGAAGTGGGTTTTATTATTTGTGGAATCAAGGACATTCGCGATGTGAAAGTCGGCGATACCGTGACCTCGACAAAAACTCCAGCGATGGAGCCGCTGCCGGGCTTTCAAAAAATCAAGCCCATGGTGTTTGCCGGTATCTTTCCAATTGAGGCTACAGATTATGAAAATCTGAAGGAAGCTCTAGAAAAGCTATCACTCAACGATTCCTCTTTAACTTTCGAAGTTGAAAAATCAGCCGCTCTTGGTTTTGGTTTGCGATGTGGTTTCTTGGGACTTCTTCATATGGAAATCGTGCAGGAGCGACTTGAGCGCGAGTTCAATTTGAACCTGATTACCACGGCCCCGACGGTGGTTTACAAAGTGACTCTGACTGACGGAACGACTTTTGATATCGAGAATCCCGCTCAGTATCCGGACCCCTCGAAAATTCTGAAAACTGAAGAGCCTTTTGTGAAGGTGACTCTTCATACGCCGACCGAGTACATCGGTGCGCTGATTAAGCTTTGCGAAGATAAGCGCGGCACGCAGCTTAAGATGGACTACGTCAACGAAAAGAAAGTGATTCTTGAATACAAGTTGCCGATGAACGAAATGGTGATGGACTTCTACGACAAGCTCAAGTCGATCACTAAAGGTTACGCCTCGATGGAGTATGAACTTCTTGGGTTCGAGGAATCGGATGTGGTCAAAATGGACATTTTGATCAATGGAGAGCCAATCGATGCTCTCTCGTTGGTAGTTCATCGATCCAAATCGCAAAATCGAGGCCGGGCTCTTGCGGAAAAGATGAAAGAGTTAATTCCGCGTCAACAGTACCAGGTCGCGATTCAAGCTGCGATCGGTTCGAAGATTGTAGCCCGCGAAACATTAGGGGCTCTGAGAAAAGACGTGACCGCCAAGTGTTATGGTGGTGACATTAGTCGTAAGCGTAAACTTCTTGAGAAACAAAAAGAAGGAAAGAAGCGGATGAAGTCGATCGGCACGGTCGAAGTTCCGCAGGAAGCCTTCTTGGCAGTTCTAAAAGTTGATGACTAGGGAATTTCATGGCTGAAAATAAACCGGAATCAAAACCCGAAGAAACATCTGTGTCGTCTTCGAAATACACCCTGAATTACCGGGATCGAATTTTTTGGACGGAAGGGTGGGGGTCTCTCGGGATTGCCGTCATTATTGCTCTTTTTATTCGCTGGGCGTTCATTGAAGCCTATGTGATTCCATCTGGGTCGATGCTGCCCTCGCTGTTGATCCATGACCATATCTTTGTGAATAAGTTCACCTACGGGGTTCGCTTTCCTTTTAGCGAAAAGTGGCTCGTCAAGTTCAAGGATCCCAAGCGTGGAGATATCGTTGTATTCAAATACCCTCAGGACATGACCACCTTTTTCATCAAGCGAGTTGTCGGAGAGCCCGGAGATAAGATTCTCTATGAAAATGGCACTCTGTACATTAACGACAAGCCCATGGAAAAGGATGTGCCGTCTGTTTTGGCCTCGGACTTTGATTGGCTTCGGGACGAGGACTTTCAGCCCTATGGGAAACCGACAGACCGTCGGGAAAATTACACGCACTTCGAAGAAACTCTGGATGGACGAAAGCACTCGATCCTGATTGAGAATGCGAAGCTTTATGAACAGACAGGCCCATTTATTGTTCCCGAAGGGCATCTTTTTGTCATGGGTGACAATCGAAACAACTCATTGGATTCGCGGTACTGGGGAGCCTTGCCGAAAGAAAACATCTTGGGTCGTGCCATGTTTGTCTGGCTTAGTTGCGAAGAGACTCTGCCTGTTTTGCCGTTCCCCATTTGCAATCCGTTGACGATTCGATGGACACGATTTTTCCATAAAGTTAGGTAGACAAGTTTGATTGGGAGAGGGACACGATGAAGACAAGTCGAAAAGGCACTTGGCTCCAGGCCGTCATGGCTTTTACCATCCCTCTGCTCATGTTGGGTTTTTTCCGGTGGGCCCTCTTTGAACCCTTTGTGATCCCTTCTGGGTCCATGATTCCGAACCTTCTCATTCATGATCATCTTGTTGTGAAAAAGTTCAGCTATGGTTTGAAAATTCCTTTCGTCGACACCTGGATCGTTCGATGGGCTGAACCTCAAGCCGGAGAAATTGTCGTCTTTAAGTACCCGCTCAAGACGAGCGTTTACTACGTAAAGCGTTTGATTGGCGGCCCCGGAGATCACATCCTTTTCCAAAACGGGCAGCTCACCGTCAATGGTCGCCCCTGGGTCTTGACTCCCATGGATCCGCCCGCGGGCTTTGATGACCTTTTTGACTATTTCCGTGAGGACTCGGGCCAAGAAAGTCACGTTATTCGGTATCGAAAGGGTGAATTGAAGTCCCGGGAGTCTTTCGAGGTCACTTTAAAAGAGAACGAGTACTACATGATGGGTGATAATCGCGACGAATCCTTGGATAGTCGCTACTGGGGTACGGTTGAGGCTCGTTTTTTAGTCGCTCCCGCCTGGAAGGTCCTTTTGGGGTGCCGTGAAACTTTGGCTTCAAATTCCATGCTCTGTAATCCAGCGACCCTGAAGCCCGAGCGTTTCTGGCAGGACGTCAATCTGTAGCTCACCGCTGATATTTTCGATTTCGGGTGAGTTATGGGCCTCAAGCTCCCGCGAATTCAAGAATTACTCCGCGCGTCGTCTTTCGAAGGGTTCCCTCTTTTCACTTCTTACGAAATCTTGACGCTGGTGAATTGACGAAGTGCTAAAGGCTCTCTACTCTGAAATCCAATGCCGAGTTCATTAATTGATTTCCGGGATTGGACCAAGCCAGATTTAGAAGCTCTTCTCGATCTTTCATTTCAATTAGAAAAAGACAAACCTACGACGGAAGCGACAGGCACCACAGCCGCACTTCTTTTCTTCGAGCCGTCGACTCGGACACGAATGAGCTTTGAGCTTGCCTGCTATCAAGAGTCGGTGGCCTGTACACTTCTCACAGGTAAGGTCGGAACAAGTCTCGAGAAGGGGGAAACAGCCGAAGACACAATCCTGAACGTGTCGTCCATGGGTCCCGATCTTCTCGTTATCCGAACGGGCTCGGATTTAGATTTATGGAGTCTTCAGAAAAAAGTTCCGCAACCGATTTTGAATGCCGGTTGGGGGACGTTTGCGCATCCCACTCAGGCTCTCTTGGATGTGCGCACTTTAATGGCAAAGGGATTGCCGCTCGAGAAAATTCGAATCCTCATCGTCGGAGACGTGAAACACTCTCGAGTTGCGAGCAGTCACTTTGAGTTGAGTCGTAAGCTAGGGTATAAAATAGCCGTCTGTAGTCCTCGTGTTTTTCGGCCCACCTACGACGTCCCCGTCTTTGGTGATCTTGAAGAGGGGTTGGAATGGGCCAATGTGGTGATGACTCTTCGATTTCAGGTTGAGCGACATCACAATGGGTTACAGAATGACGACTGGGAGAATTATCAAGTGAACTCTCAGCGACTCAAAGCTTGGCAAAACCGAGGATGGTTGATGCATCCTGGGCCCGTGAATTATGGAATCGAGCTTGCGGAAGACGTTCGTGATTACAAGCAGAACCTGATTTTGGAACAGGTTCACTCGGGACTTTGGTTAAGACGAGCTTGCTTGAAAAGGATGATTCGGTGAATGGCTATTTAGTCCTGGAAACAGGAGAAATTTTTTCAGGAAGCTGGTGGGGAGGTGAGCCTCGCGCGGGCGAAGTCGTCTTCAATACATCCCACTCAGGTTACGAGGAGATGGCCACCGACCCTTCTTACATGAAGCAGATTCTTGTTCTCACATCTCCCATGCAGGGAAATTACGGCGCCCACTCCTCATTTTGGGAGTCTCGCCGAATTTGGATCGAAGGATTTGTCTGCGTCCAGATGCAAAATTCAAGAAATGAGTCGAGCTGGAAGTCGAAGTTGATTGAGCATAGGATCCCGGTCCTTTCCGAAACCGATACGCGGCGTTTGGTCCTTCGACTGCGAAGTGGGGGCACTCCTTGGGGGGCGCTCGTTCCCGCTTCAAGCGAAGCCGAAGCCCGCGAGATCGCACAGAGTTTGATTCGTGAGTCTCGCCCCGTTGAGAATGATTGGGTTTGGCTTGCGACTCGCCGTCAGGTCGAAACTCGTCAGGGCCGAAACCCACGGGGACCCCGGATTGCGGTTTTAGATTTTGGTTCCAAAGAAAATATTCTTCGCGAGCTTGCTGAGCGCAGCCGGGAACTCGTGATTTTTCCAAGCCGCGCCTCGGCCGAAGAAATCTTGGCCGCCAAGCCGGATGGCGTGATGCTAACAAATGGGCCCGGGGATCCGCAATCGGTCGAAGTGGCGCCTCAAACCGTCCGTCAGCTTGTCGGGCGTATTCCAATCTTTGGGATCTGCATGGGGCACCAGGTTCTTGCGATCGCGCTGGGAGGGCGAACTTACAAATTGAAGTTTGGCCATCGCGGCAGCAATCATCCCATTCAAGATCAACTTTTAAAGACGATCTACATGACCAGCCAGAATCATGGCTACGCTGTCGAGTCCGAAAGTTTACCGTCGGACGTTCAGATTACGCATCGTAATTTAAACGATCAGACCGTTGCTGGTTTCTATAGCGCGAAAAAAAATGTCCTTGGAATTCAGTATCACCCAGAGGCCTGTCCGGGGCCTCATGAGGCTAAGAAATTGTTCGACTTTTTTATTCACAAAATGGTGGGGTTTGGAAATGAATGAATTTGAGATTCTTATGGAAAAGATCCTCTCGCACTTCGCGGGAGAGGGATTTAAGGACGAACTCACTCGCGCCAAGAGACAGTACTTCGATAGTACTGTTCCAAACGAAGAGAACCCCGAGCTTTTCGATCAGCGGATGTCTCAATTTTTTGATTGGTACTTTTTCACGCGAGAGCTCGACGGCTACGGCCAAACGCCCCTCGAGGTCTGCGAAAGCATCCGTGAGCTCCGGTTCTCAATGACGGAAAAGAATTTAATTCAACAGATGCGACAGCATCGGCACTCTCTGTTTCAGTTTATCAAGCTCAAGGGCGAAGATGTTTATTTGAAGGATCTTTTTGCCAATGAAAAAGTAGTTGTTAAAAAATCGAAGCAGATCTTTGGCTTTGATCCCGAGGAGTTTTTCGAAGCTCGCCTGATCCCAACGGGTGACAATTACGTCTTTACTCGTGGTTTTTGTTTTCATCCCTCGAGCGCGCAAAAATTTATTTTAAGCGAGATTAAGCGGCACAAAAAGGATCCGGATTTGAATCCCGAGGGCTTTATGCTTCGACTTGTGAAGATGAGATACAAGTTTGAACAGTATAAGCATGTGAAACCCGAAATGATCTATACGACGAATGCGAAGGTTGGGGTCTAGATGCCAAGACGTCAGGATCTGCGTCGAGTGCTGATTATCGGAAGCGGACCGATTGTGATCGGTCAGGCTTGCGAATTTGATTACTCCGGAACTCAAGCCTGCAAAGCGTTGATGCAAGAGGGACTCGAGGTCATTCTCGTGAACTCGAATCCTGCGACAATCATGACAGATCCTGAAATTGCGACCCGTGTTTATGTCGAACCGCTCACAGTAACAGCTCTGGACAAAATTCTCGAGATTGAAAAACCTCAAGCGGTCATTCCAACGCTCGGGGGACAAACAGCTTTGAATCTTGCCTTGAAGTTGCATGAAGAGGGTCTTCTTGAAAAGCACGGGGTTCAGCTTATTGGCGCCACTCCAAAAGTGATTAAGGCGGCCGAGGATCGTGAGATCTTTCGCAGCATTCTTCATGAAGTAGGAGCGAAAGCCCCTCGAAGTGAACTTGTTAGAACATTTGAACAAGGACAAAAAGTTGGCGATGTTCTTGGCTATCCCCTGATTCTTCGCCCCAACTACACGCTCGGGGGCGGCGGGGGCGGAATTGCCTACTCCCCTCAAGAGTATCACAGAATGTTGCTTCAGGCCCTCCACGAGAGTCCCACGTCAGAGGTTCTCGTCGAAGAGAGCATCCTAGGCTGGAAAGAATTCGAGCTTGAGGTCATGCGAGACGATGCAGGCACATTTGTTGTCATCTGCTCCATTGAAAACTTTGATCCTTGCGGAGTTCACACGGGCGACAGCATTACAGTCGCTCCACAGCAAACCCTGTCGGATGTGGAATATCAGGCCATGCGGGACGAGGCCCGATTGATTTTGAATCGGGTCGGTTTAGAGACGGGTGGTGCCAACATCCAGTTCGCCGTGAATCCCAAAACAGGCGAGCGGGTAGTGATCGAAATGAACCCGCGCGTGAGCCGCTCTTCAGCTTTGGCGAGCAAGGCCACGGGATTTCCAATTGCGAAAATTGCAGCTTTGCTGGCCATTGGCTACCGATTGGATGAGATCCAGAACGACATCACGAAGACAACTCCCTCGTGTTATGAACCAGCTCTTGATTACGTCGTGACAAAGATTCCGCGTTTTGCCTTCGAAAAATTTGCCGGTTCGAAAGATATGCTGACGACGCAGATGAAGAGTGTGGGCGAAGTTATGGCTATCGGCCGAACGTTTCAAGAGTCTCTAATGAAGGCCCTCGTCGCTTTGGAAATGGATCGTGAAGGCGTTCCGGATCTGGATTTCCAGGTGGATCATGTTTCCTATCCCAACTCCAAAAGAATTTGGCATGTCTTCCAAGCTTTTCGTCACGGGCATCGTATCGAAGACGTCAACGGATGGAGCCAGATTACACCCTGGTTTCTCGAGCAAATTCAGGATTTAACTTTGTTTGAGAAAGATCTCCCAAAATTCTTTAAACAGGACCCTCAAGCCGCTTTAAGGTCCGCGAAACGCAAAGGCTTTTCAGATGCTCGAATCGGCAAGCTCTTGAAAATGACCGAGCGCCAAATTCGCGAACAAAGGTGGCGGTGTGAAATTCGTCCCAGCTATCTTCAAGTCGATACCTGTGCCGGCGAATTTGCGTCCTCGACTCCGTACTTTTACTCAACTTATCATTCCACTCTGCAGCCAAATCTTTCCACGGGCCAAAGTGTTTTGGTTATTGGAAGTGGACCGAATCGTATTGGTCAAGGAATCGAGTTTGACTACAGCTGCGTCCGTGGCGTCAAAGCTTTCCGAAAAATGGGCTGGACGACGATCATGGTTAACTCGAATCCTGAAACTGTATCGACGGATTACGATACGGCTCACTATCTGGTCTTTGAGCCTTTAACAACTGAGTCGCTCTTAGAGATTTCTCACGCTTTCAAACCTTCAGGTTTTAGCCCTCAACTGGGCGGTCAAACCCCTTTAAATTTGGCCCATGAACTTGTCGAAGGCGGCCTTTCTGTTTTAGGAAGTTCTCTTTTGACGATTGATCGCGCCGAAGATCGAGGGCATTTCACCCGGCTCTGTTTAGACCTTGGGCTCCAAATTCCTCGCGCGGGAATGGCCTCTGATATCGAGTCAGCTCTGAAGCAAGAGTCACTCATTGGTTACCCGATGATTCTTCGTCCAAGCTACGTTCTTGGGGGAAGACGAATGGAAGTGATCGAGAGTCGCGAAGAACTCGAGTCTTACTTTGAACGTCATGCCGATTTTATCTCGGTCGATAAACCCTGCTTGATGGATCAGTTTCTTGAAGGAGCCTTAGAAGTTGACGTTGACCTCGTTCGGGGAGTCGATTGGACCGTCATCGGAGGTGTCGTCGAACACATTGAGGCCGCGGGCGTTCACTCGGGTGACAGCATGGGAGTTCTCCCTCCGCAGCGGCTCCGATCCGAGACTTGCCGGAGGATCGAAGATCTTTCTAAGAAGCTCGCCGAGAAGCTTGAAGTTGTGGGTCACTTGAATCTGCAACTGGCGATCAAGAATGACGTCATTTTCGTTTTAGAGGCGAACCCGCGCAGCTCCCGTTCTTTACCTTTCGTAGCCAAGGCAACCGGAATTCCGCTCATTGATCTTGGAGTCGCAGCGGTGGTGGGGAAAAAGGCTTCGGATCTTCCACTTGAGTCTTTGGATTGGAATCGAGCTCCGGCCGTCGCCGTCAAAGGGGTCGTCTTTCCCTTCAAAAAGTTTCCAGAATCCGATTCCATTCTTGGACCCGAAATGAAATCGACAGGCGAGACCATGGGGCGCGGAGCAGACTATTCAGAAGCTCTGATGAAGGCCTTTATTTCGAGTTCTTATCGACTGCCGCTTTCGGGGGAAGTCTTCATTTCTCTCAGAGAAAAAGATAAGGAGCCCTTGATCAAGCTGGTCCGTGAGCTGCAAGGAATGGGCTACTCATTTTTTGCCACTTCAGGAACGGCCCAGTTTCTTCAAAGTCGCGGCTTGAGCTGCGAAGTTCTGCGTAAAGTTCACGAGGGGCGGCCGCACTGCGTTGATAGAATTCGCCAGGGGCAGGTCGCCTTTGTGATCAACACGACAACTGGACGAACGGCCATAGAAGCCAGCTTTGATATACGTCGAGCTTGCACGGATTTGAATATTCCGTGTTTAACTGAGAGTGATGCCGCAGAAGCCTTTCTGATTGCTCTCAAGCGAGCGCAGTCGGGAGATTTTAAAACTCAACCACTGACAGCAATGAAGAGTCTATGAACATTATTGAAGTGAAAGATCTAGTTAAGAAATTACCAACTGGATTCGTGGGTAAGACTGAGGTGCTTCACAAAATCAGCTTTAATGTGCCCAAAGGGGTTGCCTGCGGTTTCGTAGGTAACAATGGGGCCGGCAAGACCACAACTCTGAAATGTCTTCTGGAGTTTTTAAATCCAGATTCAGGTGAAATCCAGTTCTTCGGCGAAAAGCTCACGGTACAGAATCGAATTCGTTTAGGATATCTTCCTGAGCGCCCTTACCTTTATGAATTTCTAACAGCTTGGGAGTTTCTTCGATTCCATTGGAATCTGACCTTTCCAACTCTTCAAGGCTTTGATGCACGGGCGGAAGAGGTCTTGAAAACTGTTGGCCTCTTCGAAAATCGAAACAAGATTATGAGGAAGTTTTCGAAGGGCATGCTCCAGCGAGCAGGCCTCGCGCAGGCTTTGATCCATAATCCTGATCTCATGATTCTTGACGAACCCATGTCGGGTCTTGATCCCGACGGACGCTATATGGTGAAGAACATTCTCCGTGAGCTCAAGAACCAAGGGAAGACTCTCTTTTTCTCTTCGCATCTTTTGGAAGACGTCGATGAACTGTGTGAGTACATCGTCGTCATTCATCACGGAAATATTTTGTACCAGGGCCCCCTGGCGGCTTTCCGAAAACAATATCGAAATTTGGAAGAGGCTTTTGCGGCCGTGAAGGCGGAGGCGCGCGCGTGAAAAAGATCCTGACACTGGCTTGGACAACTTATCAAGAGCTCATCCGTGCAAAGTTCTTTTTCGTGGGGATCATTTTTGCCCTGATCCTCGTCACCCTAAGCTATTTACTTGGAAACCTTTCATTCGAAGAAGAGAAACGAATCCTCTTTAACCTGGGATCTTCGGGTATTGAGTTTGTGACGATAGGCCTGGGACTTTTTGCTGGGGCCACTCTGGTCAGCAAGGAGATCGAGTTAAGAACCTGCCAGATCATTCTCACTCGCCCACTCTCCCGATCTCATTTTTTATTGGGAAAATGGTTAGGCCTTGTTCTTTTCATTTTTGTCATTCTCTTCGGACTTTCGATCTTGGTGCAGGCTTTAGGTGGAGGGGCCTTTCAGAAGCCGGCGTTCATCGTCATCATGTCGCAAATCATGCTAAAAGCCATTGTCGTGATGTCGTGCGTGTTTCTTGTGAGCCTTTTTCTTCGGCCCGTTTTGTCGGCACTTCTTGGCATTACAATCTATCTTGTAGGCCACTCACTCAGCGATATCCGATTCTTTTTTAAAAAAGGAACGGGTGAAGTTCCGATGGCCTTTGAGGTCTTCTCGAATTCCTTTCCCCGGTTCGATACTTTCAACTGGAAAAGTTTTTACTTCATTGAAAAGGGGATCCCAGAAGGACAAGCCTCTTTGATGGTGGGCCATTTTGTGGCGTGGATTGTCCTTTGTCTGGCCATCAGTCTTCTTTCGTGGAGGAAAAAAGATATTGGATGATTCAACATTTGGTTATGTCGGTGTCCTCTTCGTAATTCTGGGGCTCCTGCTCGGAAGTTTTGCAAATCTTCTCGTTTATCGCTTACCACTTGGGAAACCCTGGGCTTGGGATCGATCTCGGTGCCAGAAGTGCCAACAGGTCGTGAAATGGTACGATAACATTCCGGTCTTCAGTTGGTTTATCCTTCGCGGAAAATGTCGAAACTGCCAGGCGCCCTACTCCTTTCGGTACGTTGTCGTGGAGCTCCTGACGGGAGTCCTCTTTGGTCTTGCTTACTGGTATTACGGTTGGTCGTGGACTCTTCTCGAAGTCCTCATTTTTGGCTGGATGTTAATTGTTTGTTCCTTTATCGACTTCGATCACATGATTCTCCCTGATGAGTTCACTCTCTCGGGAATCCTGATAGGTCTTGTGGGAGCGGCCTTGAACCCTGAAAGAAATTTCACCGAGGCTCTTGTCGGCGTCCTGATCGGTGGCGGATTTCTCTGGCTGATGGCTTATCTGTATTTTCTGGTCAGTCAAAAAGAGGGTCTTGGTGGGGGAGATATTAAACTTCTTGGATGGATCGGGGCTCTCCTTGGTTGGAAGGCAGTCCCTTTTGTGATTACGTCTTCCGCAATTTTTGGAAGTATCGTGGGAATCGCGCTGGCCCTTCGAAGCCGGGAAGGTCTCAAGACCGCGATCCCGTTTGGACCTTACCTAGCTCTCGCGGCACTTCTCTATCTTTTCGGGGGCCAGACATTGGCCCAGGCCTATTTTAGTCTTTTCCTGCCCGAACTAGGCTAGACATTTGACAGTTCGCCACGCAGATCAAACAATAGAATGAGGGAAGAAGTCCCTCGAAAATTAACCCTTTAGCGGCATGGATGCCTATGTTTTTTGGTAACAAAAAAATCTTAGGATTGGACATTGGGTCGACAAGCATCAAGATTGTGGAACTTGATGTTAAACGATCGGGAGCGACTCTTCAAAGCTTCCTGATGATTCCTATGCCTGCAGGCGCTCTTGGCACTGGGGAAATCCTAGATGGAAATACAATTTCAATGACCCTTCAGAGGGCCCTCAGCGACTTCAAAACGAAGCGCAAGAATGTTTCGATCGGGCTCTGGGGGACATCGGTCATTATCAAACGGATTTCAATTCCAAAGGTTGAAAAGAAGCTTATCCAAGAGTCTCTTCGTTTCGAAGCCGAGCAGCATATTCCCTTCGATATCAACAACGTGACTTTGAGCTATCATCTTCTTCCTTTTGAGAGCTCACCTGAGACTCTTGATATTCTTCTCGTGGCGGCTCAGAACGAAGTCATTCGTCAGTACATGGAAACCGTTGCCAATGTTGGCCTGAAGTGCACCGTCGTCGATGTGGCCGGATTCGCGTTGGCGAATCTTTTCGAGCTGAACTACGGAATCCTGGGAAACAACGAAGTCGTTGCACTGTTGAACATTGGCGCTCAAGTGACTAACTTCGTCGCCGTCCAGAATGGTGAAGTCATTTTTTGTCGGGATGTCCCGGTCGGGGGATCCAGCTATACATCGGAAATTTCGAAGAATATGGGCTGCTCCTTTCAAGAGGCCGAAGGATTGAAGCTGACAGCGGCAAAAGGCCAAGAGGTTCCCGAGGGTGTTTCTCACACGATTGCTCAGGTCAATGAGCAGATCCTGGACGAGATTAGAAGTTCGATTGATTTCTTAACGGTCACGAATCAAGGCCTGAAGATGAGCCGATGTCTTTACACGGGAGGAGGATCTCTCACCCCAGGGTTGATCGATAAAATGGCTCAAGGGCTTGAGATGAAGTTTGAGGTCCTCAATCCGTATCGAAAAATTTCGATGGGTCGAAAAATGAATGTTGGTTATCTTCAGCAAGTGGCGCCGTTTGTGTCGGTTGCGCTTGGGCTTGGTTTGCGAAGCGGGAATGACTGATGATTAAGATTAACCTCTTACCCACAGCTTCACCCATTACTTCAGCGGAAGAGGCCGCCGCGGGCGGAGCTGATGCCGGAGCGACACAAGAGATCCAGCGTAAGGGACTTGTCCACATTGTGATGATGCTCATCCTGCCAGCCGCGCTTTATGTTTGGGGCGCCCAAGCCAGACCTCAAAAGGTAGCCCAGCTTGCTGCGATTCGAAATCAAGTGACTGAGATTCGAGAGTTCAACGAGAAGTATCAGGGAATCACGGCCGAAATCGAGCAGATCCGGAAGGATGAACAAAGCGTGCAGCAGCGAATTGCAGCATTGAACCAGGTCACTTCGGGCCGACTTGCCGAAATCAAGTTGCTTGATCTCGTTCAAACAATCATGCGCGAACGAATGTGGTTGCGAAAGCTCGAGATTAAGGAAACAAAGGTCATTCTCGAAGGAATGGCGCAAAGTGAGATCGACGTGAATGCGCTTCTCGAAGATCTTACAAAGAACGTGCTTTTCGCGACTCCTCCGCGGCTTGCAGAGTCGAACCAAGAAATCTACGAAGGTCAAAGTTTCTCAAGATTCAAAATTGAAGCCATTCTGGAGAAGCAGAAATGAATAATCTGTTAACCCGAATCGCTTTTTTGACAATGAAACAGGTCGGCATCATCGCTCTTGTGATGGGCTTCTTATTTTACAAATTCATGTACGATGACGGATCTGACCTTGATCCGATGATTGCTCAGGCGCAAACCGAACTCAGCGAAGAGCAGAACCGAAAAGAGCAAACTGAAAAGACATTGAAGACTCGTGATAAACTCCAAGACATTTTGTCTAAGTTAACCGAGCGTTACGAAGAACTGAGTCGGCAGATTCCGACTGACATTAACGATTTCGAGATCAACCGTCAGCTGAATGCCCTGATTCAAGCGGCACGTGTGAAGCCTTTCTCAAGAAAGCCGATGGATCCTGTAAACGGTCCAGTGATCGTTGAGCTCCCTTACGAAATGCGTTTAGTTGGCGGCTACAATGAGCTAGCTCAATTTGTTTATCTTGTTTCGACAACCGAGCGAGTCATGGTCGTCAAAGGCCTTAAAATGGAAGCCCAACAACCTTACGACGGACGCCTGACTTTTGATGTGAAATTATCGGCTTATAAACTGACATCTGCTTCGGCCGCAAAGGCGGAGGCAAAATGATGCGGGTTCCATGCCTTCTTCAAATGGTATTGGCTTTTGTAATCGGAACAACCGCGTTTGCGCAGGTTCCGGATCCTGCAGAACCAACGCCGGCCGAGGTTCCCGCGAATCCCGAGTCCGAGATGGTGACTGCCGAGTCGGCCCTGGGAACAGATCCGGGCCAGTACGCTTATGACCCCACTGGCAAAAAGGATCCCTTTAAACCCTATCGTGCGCCTCGTGCTCGGGGAGATAATCGCCCGTTAGCCCCAATAGATCCTTTAACTCAAGTTGATATCTCGACTCTGCAACTCGTCGCAATTATGTGGAATACCACAAGGCCGCGGGCGGTCGTTCGCGATACTCAAGGGCGCGTGTTTACGATTTTTAAGAATAATCGCATTGGCCGCAATGATGGTATCGTCGTCGACATCCGCGAGGGCGAAGTCGTGATAGTCGAGAAGTTTGATGACGGCCTAGGAAATATTGTTCGCGAACCAAAAGTGATGCAAATGCGAGTTGCGCCGGGAGCGGCGAATTCAACAGGAGGTTGAAATGTTACGGCGTTGGACACTTATAATGGGGCTTCCCCTCGTCACACTCTTCATGACGTCGTGCTTAAGTCTTTCCCGCAACAATAACGAAGACGTGGTTGCTGATGAAACTGTCGTCGCGGACGCACCCGCGAACGGCGAAGGGGACGCCTTTGCCGAGTTTCAAGACCCCGACCCAGATGCAGCTCCAGGCTCGCAACCTACGACTGAAGCGCCAGTAGCACCCACTCCTCCCGCAGCCGAGGTGGCTTCGAATCAGAACGCGGCGACAAATGACGTAGACTTCGGCGATCTCAACTTAGAAGCCCAAGCTCCCGAACCCGATGCGGCCAATAATCAGGCAGCAGAACCTATGCCGAACTCTGGGCAAGACACGGCCCAAGCGCCACCAGCTCAAGCCGACGAATTTGACTTCAACTTGGATGAGCCTTTGCCCGGGGCCAATGATCCCGAGCCGGCTGAACCGCTCGTGATGTCCGACACAAGTCCTGCGCTCAATGTTCCCGCCCCCAAGGGCACCGGAGCAGGCTCTTCGCAAGGGTCCCCTGTTAATTCTAACGGAGTCCCTTTCGAGGGTGCGAATGAAGTTAAGTCCGTGCAGTTTAAGACCCACGATAATGGGGGAACCCTCATTATTCAGGCCGATAAGCCCTTGCTTTTCACAACTCGAAGAAATGAGAAAACAAATCAGCTCATCGTTGAAATCAGCAATGCTTTTCTTCCTGATAAGTTTAAGCGTCCTCTGAATATGAGGGATATGATAGGATCAATTGGGTCAGTCGATGCTTACCAAGACGTGGGGAGCTCAACAGCCCGCTTCGTGATTCAGCTGCGAACAGGGGCTAACAACCCCTTTGTCATCACTGAGGGCAGCACACTTCTTGTCGTCGCGGACGTGCCTTCTCAAGTGACTGCGGCCCTCAAGACGGCCACAGAGGTGAGCACAACTCCTGGCGGCCAGTCGACTTTAACCGAGCCTGGCGGGGATAGTATTTTGACAAGCCGAACTCTCCAAGAGTTTCTGGCGGGAAATACAAAATTCTACGGAAAACGAATCTCTCTCGAGACCAATTCAATGCCCGTTCGTGAAGCCCTTCGATTCATTGCAGAAGAGGGCGGCGTCAACATGATCGTGGCTGATAACATTCAAGGAAACGTGAGCTTGAAGCTTCGAGACGTTCCGTGGGACCAAGCCTTCATTGTGATCATGAAGAGTAAAGATTTGGGTTACGTTCGCCAGGGGAACGTTTTACGAGTCGCCACTCTCGGCGATCTTCGCAAAGAAGAGGAAGACACAATCAGTCTAACAGCCGCGCGACTACGAATTGAGCCCCTGGTAGTAAAGGTTTATCCCATTAACTACGCAAGGGTTGACGAACTCAGCGGTCGAGTCCGAGATTTCCTAACAGATCGAGGAAAAGTTGCGGGCGATGTAAGGACAAACTCCATTGTTGTGACGGACGTTACCCAGAATCTCGAAAGAATCTCGCAGCTGATTCAAAGTCTCGATACTCAGCCGCCTCAAGTTTTGATCGAAGGGCGAATCATTGAAGCGACAGATGAATTTACTCGACAGATCGGAGTCAACTGGAGTTCTAGTGGCGGTGAACCTTACCTTCTGGGTCGATCAAATCAAGGACTCATTGGCGTTCGACCATCTCTGAACATTACGACGGGTCGAACCCTCCCCTCGACCCTCAATTTACAAGTCGGTGTCTTTGATATCCTCGGAGACATCAATGCGGTTCTCACGATGAACGAGATCGAGCAAAAACTCCGAGTTCTTTCGTCACCGCGAGTTGTCACTTTGAGCAACGAAAAAGCCGTCATTAATCAAAGTCAGCAGATCCCAATTTCGGTTGTTCAGCCTATTAACGGCGTTTTGGTTAACAACGTTCAGTTCCGACCTTTAGAGCTCAAGCTTGAGGTCACGCCTCAGATTACTTCAAATGCCTCTGTCATTATGAACATCAATGTGAAGCGCGACATTCCAGGAGCGGCCTTCGGGGACCAGATCTCGATCGAAAGTCGGGAGGCCTCGACTAAAGTGATGGTTAAAAATGGACAGACCTCCATCATCGGTGGTGTGTACCAAAACGATACAACTTACCAGGCGGAAGGAATTCCTATTCTCAAGGATATACCTCTGCTCGGCGCGCTTTTCCGAAATACTCGGGACGTGAGCCGTCGAACCGAACTTATGATATTCTTAACTCCAAGGATCGTTGCGGCTGGCTATTCGGCTCCGGAAGAGCCCGTCAAGGCCACGCTTAGCAACAGCAACTCTGAGGTAGGGGGGCTCACCAATGCAAATTAGGATGAAAAGCATTTCGAGAGTAATTCTTGCCATCAGCGTCTCTTTTTACGTTCTTTCCTGTGATCAAGGGCAGGAGGGTGAGAGCGATATCGCAAAGGCAATTACCTTGCGAGTGACCCAGGACGCCCTGGTGCTTCCGACTGATCTTGATGAGTTTGAGACCTGTATTGATGGAGGAGCGGATGGTCCTCGTGTGCGCATTCGCGCCTCCCTCGTCTGGAACGGGACCGGAAAAGGCTCCGACGAAAATCTTGTGCCTTTGACGGTCAGTTTAATAATCGAGAACAACTCTCAGGTTGGATCGTATGTCAGAACTCTTTCAACTGGCGGTACGCGCGAGTCGATCTCCATCATCTTTGGTTATGAGTCGACCGACTATATTGCTCCTGGAGCGACTGCCGCTACGCCGCGATGCTTTCTGGATTATGGAGGACTTCCCGCTCCTGCTCAGGAAATCACTGGCACGCGGCAAGTTTTTGTAAACGGAACGATTCGGGTTATGGGCATTGTTCGCCAAGGGGATCGAGAAGAACCCTTTGTGAAAGATGTGCGGACTCGCATTCTGTATGTCGCCGGAAGTATTCCGATCGCAGATTGACAGCGGGAATCGGTCCTCATAAAAAGGCCGACGTGACTCAACGAAGCCTTTTTGATGCCACTTCTGTCGACCAGGCCCTTCAGCCTCTTGCAAGCCGATTGCGTCCGCAAAAATTGCAAGACATTTTGGGCCAAGGCTCGCTTCTGGATGAAAAGTCGGTTCTTGCTCGTGGGCTTAAGAGCGGCTATCTCCCGAACTTGATCCTCTGGGGCCCTCCCGGAAGCGGAAAAACGACTCTCGCCCTTGTTTTAGCCCAAGAATTAAAGGCCTTTTTTATCCAGCTGAATGCAGTCGAGGCCGGCGTTAAGGCCATCAAGGAGGCGGCTCAAGAGGGCCGTCATCGTCGCTTGATGAACCAAGAGCGAACCGTGGTTTTCATTGATGAAATTCATCGTCTGAATAAGGGACAACAAGATGTCCTCTTGCCGCATCTTGAAAGTGGCGATATCACTCTGATTGGGGCCACGACCGAGAATCCCTCCTACGAACTGAATCGAGCCCTCTTGAGCCGTTCGCAAACTTTAGTCCTAAAGCCCCTTGATCACGAGGCCCTCGAGGCGCTCTTCACTCGCGCGCTGTCTGAACTCGGAATTTCAGAGTCGGATTTTGTTGAAAGCCAAGTGCGGAACTTTTTGATTCAATTCGCGGATGGGGACGGTCGACGCCTTTTAAATTCTCTCGAGACTTTGTATCATGTTCGCCAGCAGCAAACGGCCCCCTTAGACAAGGGTCAGGCCGAAGCGATTCTAGGTCACAAGTCCCTCGCGTATGACAAAAACTCCGAATACCATTACGATCTGATTTCAGCTTTCATCAAGAGCGTTCGAGGCTCCGATGCAGATGCGGCTCTCTACTACCTCGTTCGTATGTTAGAGGGTGGGGAAGATCCGGTCTTTATCAGCCGTCGCCTTATTATTTTAGCTTCGGAAGATGTCGGCAACGCAGACCCAAAGGCCCTCCCTCTCGCCGTTGCGGGCCTCCAAGCTGTCGAGGCCATTGGCCTTCCAGAGGCTCGGATCACGTTGGCTCACGTGACGACCTACCTTGCCAGTTGCCCAAAATCCAACCGCTCCTACGCGGCTCTCAACAAGGCCCAAGATTACGTCCAGAGAACCGGAACTCTTCCAGTTCCTCTAGCCCTCAGATCATCGAAGACAGAACTAGCCAAGGGTCTCAAGTACGGAGAAGGGTACCAATACCCCCACGACTTCCCCACGGGATGGGTCAACCAGACCTATCTCCCTGCAGAGGCCCAAGGTCAGACCTTCTACGAGCCTTCTTCGCTCGGGTTTGAGAAAACACTCCAAGAATTTAGAGCTTGGCAGAAGCGGCGCCGCGACGGCGAAGGCTCTTAGATCGCACGATACCCGACTAGGCAGACGCAATCTTGGTTTCCTTGAGCCGTGTGGGTATGACGGGTATTCGCGGGGATTTCAACCCGATCGCCCGATCGTAAGACAAACTGATTCCCCGCAATATTGAAGAGCATTTCTCCCTGCAGTAAAGTTCGAACCTCGCAAAACGGATGTCGATGTTCTCGCACTGGTTGCTGGGGTTTATAGGTCTCTTCAAAAACTTCAAGGCCTTCACTCAAATACTGGCGTTCAATCTGAGTTTTTGTGGGGACCAAGGGGGCTTCCCATCGCTGGATAATCATATTCGGTCTCTCGTTCGCTCGTTAGGTTGTTCTCCTCGAGATATATTCCAACTCTTAAAGTATTTCAATCAGAGACACAGGATGAAAAACTTTTTATCAGTTTTCTCAACCTTTTTTAAGATGTGTTCTTCTATGAGACACGATTTGCGGGCAGACCTCGCCACAAGTGTAAATTATAATTTGAGTCATTAAGTCTCACTTCATGCGGGTCGATAAGTTCAATGTACAGAGTGGTTTGATGTGGAGGACGATTTGAACCAGCGCCCGCCGACAGCAGAGCTGAGCAACATTCTAAGTTTCGTTGACAGAACGACGGGCCTGAAAGCCTCGATTCTCGAAGACGGAAATGTTGAGATTCAACAAAGCCTCGATGGAAAAGCGTTTCAGTTTGAGCCACGTGATATCAGTGAAGTTCTCAATCGACTTGATACGGATGGCCGTCCCTTCATTCAAATCAATTTTAAAGACACAAACAAAGTTTTGTTAACCGACAACTTAGTCGGATTTAAGCCGTGCGAGACTTTAGGACTGGACATGTCTCGAATTCCAAAAGTCGTGACAACTCCCGATCTGAAGAGCGTGCTGGATGCCATCGAAGACACTCTCGGTGCCGATCAGGCTGAGCACGAAGTGGAGATCCTGAAAAAGGTTTACTATTCCATTCTCGCGGGTGCTGAAAGAATAGGATTTGACCTTCCTTTTGAGCGCCGTTGCCTTGAACGCCTAGTCGCCACTAAGGTCCGAGCATCCGCCTAAAAACACAATACTATCAATAGTTTGCGATAACCCGAGTCAATCGCAAGATCCCCTTGTTTTCAAAAAACAAAAAAAGAATTGACCAGCAATTTCTTTTCTGCGAGAAACACCCCTCACCTGTGGGGGCATAGCTCAGCTGGGAGAGCATCTGATTTGCATTCAGAAGGTCGCAGGTTCGATCCCTGTTGCCTCCACCAAAACACTAACGGTTCGCAAAAAAACGAAATTTTTTTTGAGAAATCGCAAAAAAAGGTGTTGACGGGTTATGACTGATGAAATAGAAGTTATGACCTCTTGATGAGTTAAAGATTTTGCTCTTTGAAAACTGAATAGCTAGATAAATAAGTTTTTTGGGCTTCTGTCTCGACGTAAGTCGGGACAAAATTTCTCCGAACGCAAGTTCGGGGGTTTTAATTGAAGATTCATAAATACAAACAAAAGCTTTGCTTTTGTTCATGATTCACAGAATTTAACTGGAGAGTTTGATTCTGGCTCAGAGCAAACGCTGGCGGCGTGCCTAATACATGCAAGTCGAACGGGGAAAGTAGCAATACGAGTACTAGTGGCGCACGGGTGAGGAACGCGTGGGTAATCTGCCTTCGAGCGGGGGATAACCAGTCGAAAGATTGGCTAATACCGCATAAGACCACAGGATCTGCGGATCTAGGGGTCAAAGCAGCAATGCACTTGAAGATGAGCCCGCGTAAGATTAGCTAGTTGGTGAGGTAATGGCTCACCAAGGCAATGATCTTTAGCTGGTCTGAGAGGATGATCAGCCACACTGGAACTGAGACACGGTCCAGACTCCTACGGGAGGCAGCAGTAGGGAATATTGCGCAATGGGGGCAACCCTGACGCAGCGACGCCGCGTGAGTGATGAAGGCCTTCGGGTCGTAAAGCTCTGTTATATGGGAATAAGTTCTGAATGTACCATGTGAGAAAGGATCGGCTAACTTCGTGCCAGCAGCCGCGGTAAGACGAGGGATCCTAGCGTTGCTCGGAATCATTGGGCGTAAAGCGGGTGTAGGCGGCTTTGTAAGTCAGGTGTGAAAGCCCAGGGCTCAACCCTGGAAGTGCATTTGATACTGCGAAGCTTGAGTGTGGGAGAGGCTACTGGAATACCTGGTGTAGTGGTGAAATACGTAGATATCAGGTGGAACACCGGAGGCGAAGGCGGGTAGCTGGCCCAACACTGACGCTCAGACCCGAAAGCGTGGGGATCAAACAGGATTAGATACCCTGGTAGTCCACGCCATAAACGATGGATACTTGCCGTTGGAGGTATTGACCCCTTCAGTGGCGTAGCTAACGCGTTAAGTATCCCGCCTGGGGAGTACGGTCGCAAGATTAAAACTCAAAGAAATTGACGGGGGCCCGCACAAGCGGTGGAGCATGTGGTTTAATTCGATGCAACGCGAAGAACCTTACCTGGGTTTGACATGTACTGGAAGACTGGCAGAAATGTCGTCGCCCGCAAGGGTCGGTACACAGGTGCTGCATGGCTGTCGTCAGCTCGTGTCGTGAGATGTTGGGTTAAGTCCCGCAACGAGCGCAACCCCTGCTTTTAGTTGCCAGCATTTAGTTGGGCACTCTAAAAGGACTGCCTGCGTTAAGCAGGAGGAAGGTGGGGATGACGTCAAGTCCTCATGGCCCTTATATCCAGGGCTACACACGTGCTACAATGGCGATCACAAAGGGAAGCCAAGTCGCAAGATGGAGCCAATCCCATAAAAGTCGTCTAAGTTCAGATTGATCTCTGCAACTCGAGATCATGAAGGTGGAATCGCTAGTAATCGCGGATCAGAATGCCGCGGTGAATACGTTCCCGGGCCTTGTACACACCGCCCGTCACACCATGAAAGTCGGTTGTACCAGAAGTCGCTGCGCTAACCGCAAGGAGGCAGGCGCCCAAGGTATGATCGATGATTGGGGTGAAGTCGTAACAAGGTAGCCGTAGGGGAACCTGCGGCTGGATCACCTCCTTTCTAAGGATGCTTTCAGTCTTCGGACTGACATCTCTTGGTCAAAGTCGTTTTGTACAAAACGACTAGCCCAAAAAACTTATCTAGCTGTTTAGTTTTGAAAGAGTGAAGGCACTTTAGGGGCCTGTAGCTCAGTTGGTTAGAGCACACGCTTGATAAGCGTGGGGTCGGATGTTCAAGTCATCCCAGGCCCACCAACTCTAGGATGCTGAGTCACTCGTTAATTGTTTTGAGTTTACGCTCTTTGAAAATTGAATAGTTTGTTTGAACTGATTTTTAGCGGGATATAATTCCATTTTTTTAAAGCTACTAAGGGCTTATGGTGAATGCCTTGGCACTGAGAGGCGATGAAGGACGTGATAAGCTGCGATAAGCTTCGGGGAGCGGCACATACGCATCGATCCGGAGATTTCCGAATCAGACAACTGACTCTTTTAGAGTATCTGTTCATGAATTCATAGTGGACAGAAGCCAACGATGGGAACTGAAACATCTAAGTACCGTCAGGAAAATAAATCAAACGAGATTTCCCTAGTAGTGGCGAGCGAACGGGAAACAGCCTAAACCTAGTTCAGGAAACTGTATTAGGGGTCGTGGGACCGCAATATGAGACTCGAGTCTTTAGAATAACAGTCTGGAAAGACTGGCCAGAGAAGGTGATAGCCCTGTATTCGAAAAGGACAGAAGCTCTAGCGGCATCCCGAGTACCATAGGACACGTGTAATCCTATGGGAATCTGGGGGGACCACCCTCCAAGGCTAAATACTACTCAGTGACCGATAGTGAACAAGTACAG
>JBKDHV010000060.1:0-3591 GCA_046336915.1 Bdellovibrionales bacterium | reverse complement strand
GATCTTTGAACATGAACACAGCAGCTTCGCTGAAGTCTATGTGTTTGTCTAAAACCCTATCAATCATGTCACAAATTTTAAAACTTATCCATGGTCCAAATAAGGTATGCTTCTGAACAAGGTCGGCAACTCGACTATAAACAGGTGCACCAGAACAAATGTAGGTGACCATAAATTCAGGCTGCTCACCGTATTCTCTCAAATGTTCTATCATCTTAATGCCTTGTGCTCCGCGAGCATGTCGGCGCTCATGCCCTCGTGGCCAACGAGTTCCCATCGGAGTTGGTACTTCATTTTGTGCCGCCACCATAAGGACGTCCCAAAACTCTTTGCCTTCTACTTCTGATGCGTAGGAGGCAAAACCGCAATGGTAAAAGCACCAATATGCTATCAACCAACGACTGAGTTTGTTGAATTCCGTCATGCTTTTATGACGTTTAGGGAATAACTTGGTGAGTGCTGGATACACAGGATCAAGATCTTGGCTTTTGATCAAGTGTTCCCCAAAACTCACTATGTTCAATTTCTCATAGTTTCTCATTGTAAGTAACTTTCTACTGTTTTTCGTAAAGTTTGATCAAGCCAGTCTGAATATCATGGTTGATACCATAATTGAGGTAGTAATGCATGATTCTTACCAACTCATAGGCACGACGCTCTACTTTAATTTCAGGCGCTGGTTTGTTGCGTTCATCGTTGAACTGCCGGACAAGGCTCTTCACGTCTTCAAAGTTTCCACCAGCTTTCAACAAGGCAGCACAACGGCCACGCAAGGTGTTGGGGTCTTTTAAAGAGCGGACTTTTTCAGTTGGCTTTAAGGTAAAGCGACGCATCCGGACTTTTTTAAACACTTCCTTTTTGGCTTTTTTCGCTTCTGGAGCCTTTACTTGTTCAACAAACGTTGAAGCAGGTTTTTCTCTTTTGTCGTATTCTTGGAGCAATTTCCATACTCGCAGAACACCAGTAGGACGGTCAACAAAGCGAGAAACAGATGGAAAGACGCTACCAAGTGCATTCAACTCAGCAACAACTTCGTTGTACAAATCAACCAACTCTCTCAAAGAGAGATTTTGCAAGCCGATAGAACGTGTGTGGTCTTCATTTTCTTTTACGTTTTCAAGACGATAAAATTTTTCTTTAAAGGCGATGGTAATAGACATTTCAAGTTTCCTTTTCTGGGTTTAACTGACTCAAGTCAGTAACTTCTGTTTACTCTCGACCTAAACAAAAGGCAACAACTTTTTTATCTTTCTTCTCACCTTGTTGTAACTTGCCAATCAAAAAGCATTATCCCATGAACCTTCGATAGAACCTTTTGAATAATCCGTAGCCCGATTCTCGAAAAAGTTGGTGTGTTCAACCCCAAATACAATTTCATCAACCCAAGGCAGGGGGTTTTTATCAACACCAAAGATAGGCTCCAACCCAAGCTGCTGCAAGCGAATATCGGCAATGTACCGGATGTATTTCTTCACTTCGTCCTTACTCAGCCCTTCGACCTCTCCCTGGGCGTAGACAAGGTCAATAAAGGAATCTTCAAGTTCAACCATTTTAACTGCGATACTTTTCAGCTTTTGGTCAAGGTGTTCTAAATTCAGGTATTGCCCCTCTTCTTCGATCAACTGGTGATAAACTTTGAGCATGCTTTCAACATGGTGGGTTTCGTCACGGATGCTCCAAGAGACAATCTGCCCCATGCCCTTCATTTTGCCGAAGCGGGTAAAGTTCAAGAGGATAACGAAGGAAGCGAACAGCTGCAACCCTTCCCCAAAAGCAGAGAAAATTGCGATGTCTTGGGCAAGAGCCAGTAAATCATCATGTGAATCCCGTGCTTGGAAGAAAAAGTCGTGCTTCTGCTTCATTTCGGCATATTGCATGAAGGCACTATATTCAACTTCAGGCATCCCAATTTCGTCAATGAGCATTGAGTACGCCTGAATGTGTACTGCTTCTCGGGCAGCAATAGACATCATCATCATGCGCAGTTCAACAGGTTTAAACTTCGGGAGGTATCTATCAATATAGCCCGAGGCAACATCAACGTCCGCTTGGGTGAAGAAACGGAATATCTGGGTGAGGAGGTTTTTCTCTACATCTGTCAAGACCATTTTCCAGTCCTTAACATCGTCGTTCAGCGGCACTTCCCGGGCAAGCCAATGCATCTGCTCGCTATGGATAAATGCTGCATATGCCCAGGGGTACCAAAATGGCTTGTAGGCATCTCTCTTCTCAAACAGGGAGGGCATATTTTATCCTTCGCACGCCTTACAGTCGCTGCCCAACTCGCAAGCAACAGCTTCAGGCTCTTTGGGGGCAACCGGAATTGCCCCTGTGTTGGTAGATTTTACGCTGCTCGAACGCAGGTAGTACAAACTCTTTAAGCCTTTTTTCCAGGCTGAAAAGTGAATTTCATGCAACTCTTTGGTGGTGATTTTAGGAGGCAAGAACAGGTTAAGGGACTGCGCTTGACAAATATACTGCTGACGGTCTGCGGCCAATTCAACAACAGTGCTCATGCTTATTTCCCGGGCAGTTTTAAACACCGCCTTCTCTTTTTCGGGGATAAAATCTAAGTGCTGAACAGAGCCATTGTTTTTAACGATTGATGACCAAACATCTTCGGTATTTTTCAAAATGTTGGTCAGGTATTCCACGAGGGCTGGGTTTTTAACAAGGTGGGAACCAACTCGTGTTTTTTGGATAAAGGCGTTGGCAGCCAAAGGTTCAATGCTGGGACTTACCCCGCCGCAAATGATTGATGAAGAAGCGTTCGGAGCAATAGCAATGAGGTGTGCGTTACGCATGCCTGTGCCGATCATGTCGAAACACTCACCCCTCTTTTTTGCAAGCCCTTTTGATGCTTCTACTGCCAACTCTTGAATGTTCTTATAAATGAGCAGGTTAAGTCCTTTTGCACGCTCAGAATCCATTGCGATGCCATTTGCTTGGAGCAGGGTATGGAAGCCCAGAGTACCGAGGCCAAGTGAGCGCTCTGAGCGTGCAGATTGTACAGCCCTCCACATTCCGTCTGGTGCGTTCTGGCAAAATTCCGTGATGACGTTATCAAGCATTGTGATAAGGTCAGTGATGAATTGCTCTTTTACAAACCACCAGTCATTAAACTTTGAAAGGTTGATTGAGCTCAAGCAGCAAACAGCAGTGCGGTCTTTGTTTGTTGGAAGTGTTATTTCAGTGCAGAGGTTGCTGTGGTGAATCTTTAAACCCCATTCCTTGAGGCTTTGAGGCAATGCTTTGTTGGCCGTATCAACAAAAAAGATGTACGGTTCTCCCAGCTTCAATCGCTGCTGCAGAATAGCAATCCATAGCTTGCGGGCTTTTACCGTTTCGGTTATTCGTTTTGAATTTGGGTCAATCAACTGCCAATCACCATCGGATTCTACCGCCTCCATAAAAGCGTCCGGAATATTTACGCCGTGGTGCAAGTTTTCATTTTTGCGGTGAACGTCCCCTCCTGTAGAAGAGCGCATGTTGATGAATTCAAAAATTTCTGGATGAGAAACATCCAAGTATGTTGCTGCAGAGCCGCGACGAGTTTTGCCTTGGTGGTATGCTAACGATTGCGCATCTTGG
>JBKDHV010000059.1:0-19439 GCA_046336915.1 Bdellovibrionales bacterium | reverse complement strand
GAGATTCTCATGAATCTGATGATCTTGCTTTTTATGGTTATGATTTTCTGCTGGCTACGCTTCATATTTTTCCTCCGTTCAAACAGTCGAATTTAATTGTTCGACTTGAAAGCCAGTTTCATTACCCAGAGGTTTTTAGTTTCTAGAAATTCCTTATTGAATTCCAAGAGCTAGGGTCTCTAGACAATGCGAGCGGAGAATACTGAAAATGTTTTGATCGATAGCCAAATGATAGCCAAGTTGTAGCCAAACGCTGTGATGGGGTGTGATCCGATGTGATGTCAGATCAAATTAAATCGAGAGAGAGTCATTGAGTTTTGTTTTTTGATTTCAGTTAGATACGTTTTAACGGCATTTAAGCCTACGAGTAAATTGGCGTCCCCACGGGGATTCGAACCCCGGTCTACTCCGTGAAAGGGAGTTGTCCTAGGCCTCTAGACGATGGGGACCTGGGTACACACGCACATCTCAAAAGACGCCGTGAGAATGGTGACTCGCGATGGATTCGAACCATCGACCCCTTCATTAAAAGTGAAGTGCTCTACCGGCTGAGCTAGCGAGTCATGTTCTTGGAAGGGAGAAAATGCTCAAATTCAAACTAATAGTCAACCCTCTTTTTCGCTTTGCTTAAAGCTTGGGCGAAGTGGCGAAAGTCGATCTAAGTTGTGAAGAGCGGCTTCACCCACAGCGTCTGTTCGCGGCCGGGGCCGACCGAGATGACGTCGATGGGGGTCTTCACGTGATCCGAGATAAAATCCAGGTACTGGTTCACGGGTCGCGGAAGGCCTGAAAGCTGAGTAATTTTAGTAAGATCCTCTTTCCAGCCGGGAAGCTCCATTAGCACCGGTTCGGCCTGTTCGAGCTCCTTCAAAGTGGAGGGCCATTCGGTCACGACTTGGCCCCCGATTTTGTAACCTGTACAAACCGCGATCTTCTCGAGGCCCGAAAGCACGTCCAATTTCATCATCGCAAGCGAGGTAATCCCATTCAATCGAATGGCATATTTGAGAGCTACCAAATCTAACCACCCACAGCGGCGCGGACGCCCCGTGGTGCTGCCGAATTCGTGGCCGACCGTTCGCAGCGTCTCGCCGGTCTGATCCAAAAGCTCGGTGGGGAAGGGGCCTGCGCCCACGCGGGTCGTATAGGCTTTAAAAACGCCGATGACCTGCTTGATATTCTGCGGTCCCAGACCCGTGCTGGTGCAGGCACTTGCCGCAATTGTCGAGCTTGAGGTCACAAAAGGATAGGTCCCGTGATGCAAATCGAGCAGCGTGCCTTGTGCGCCTTCGAAGAGAACTTTTTTGCCGCCCTTGATGGATTTCAAAATCAACTGCGAGGTGTCCTGGCAACGGTGGGGGAGCAGGCGCTCGGCCGCGGCCTTTAACTTTTCAATCAGCTCGGCCGAGTTAAAAACTTTTTCGCCGTAGATTTTTTCAAAGAGAACGTTTTTCTCAAGAAGTGCGCGATCAATTTTTTCCTTCAAAGTGGCGGGCTCAAAAAGATCCGAGAAAATCAGGCCTCGGCGAGAGGTTCGATCTTCATAGGCGGGCCCGATGCCTTTCCCGGTGGTGCCGATCTTTTCGTGGCTAAGGTAAGTCTCGCGCGCCACATCCAGAAGTTTGTGGTAGGGCATCAGCAGACTGCAGTTATCCGAGATCAAGAATTGGCTGGGATTTTTCAACAGGCCTTGATTCTTCAGCTTGTCGATTTCCTCGAGAATTCCGAAGACATCGAGCACCACCCCGGAGGTGATCATGCAAAGTGTGTTCGGGTGAAGAATCCCCGAGGGGATCAGATGCAGAACTGTTTTCTGGCCATTGACGACAAGGGTGTGACCGGCGTTGGCGCCGCCCTGGAAGCGCACGACCAGGTCCGCGCGGGCCGCTAAAACATCGACGAGTTTCCCTTTTCCTTCATCGCCCCACTGGGCTCCGATGACGATACTGGCTGACGACATTCCCTCATCCCCCTCTTTGAAAAGCCTGATGAGAATGCGAAATGCCGGCCCCTTCGGTCAAGAAGGAGCTCCCATTTTCGCGAGTTTGTGGGCTGCAGCAAGTTCGACGCAGTTGCCGCGGATTTCAGGCCGTCGACCGCAACGGGCGACCGCGAGCTGCGCGCGAGCGTCGTGGATTTCAGCGCCGGCTCGCGCCGGTTGGTGCCGCGCCCGCTAGGCTTCTTGGTACCAGGGGGCTTTGGGCGGAAGCGTGTCAGAGGTTGAGCCTTCCGAAAAGAACTTCATAATTTTTTGCACCGCCATTTGTGAGGCTTTTTCCAGGGCCTCTTCGGTGTTCGAGCCAATATGGGGGCTTAGGATCAAGTTCGGCGCCTGGCGCAAGGGAGAGTCGGAAGGAAGGGGCTCCACCTCGAAGGTGTCCTGGGCCGCGGCCAAGAGCCACTTGCGCTCGAGAGCTTCCAAGAGCAAAGACTCTTCCATGATGGAGCCTCGGCAGGTGTTCACGAGCACGATCGGTTTCGGCATGTCCTTGAAGATATGGCGGTGCAGGAAATGGCGAGTCTCGGTCGTTTTCGGAACGTGGCAGCTGACGATATCGGCCTGGTGGAAGACCTCTTCAAGTCCCAGGCGCTCCACCTTCAGATACTTAAAAACGTCATCTTCTTGGTAGGGGTCAAAGGCCACGACCTTCATTCCAAAAGCCTGAGCCATTTCGGCGACGCGGGTTCCGATTCGCCCTAAACCCAGAACTCCGTAGACGCGGCCCGAGAGTTCAAAACCCTTCAGCGGGTCGCGAGCCCACTGGCCTTCGCGAATCTGCTGATCCGCTTGCAAAATGTTTGTCGCGCACGCCATGACGAGCGACCATGTCAGCTGCGCCGCACTTTCGCGATGGGCCCAGGGCGTGTGCATGACCGTGACACCCCACTTCTGGGCGGCTTGCAAATCGATGTGATCAAAGCCACTGGTCATCGTGACGACCACTTGCAGATTGCGAGCCTTTTCAAAAATCTCTTTTGTCAGCGGAGTCTTCGAACGAATCAAGAGCGCGTGGCAGTTTAAAAGCGCTTCCAGTGGAAGATCCTGCGGGTGAGCCGATTTCACAACCTCAAAAGAGCCTTGGCGCTCAAGAAAAAGCTGAGATTCAAAGGACATGCGATCGGTGATTAAAATTTTCTTCTTCATAATCCTAGTCTTTGTCGGGTCGAAACGAAAAATTCATCCTCAGTTAAGGGCAGCATCACATCAAAATCTCGTAGCGACTGAAACATCGCGCCTGCCCAGGCGTGCAGATCTTCGGCTGTGATGTAGCCCATGTGGCCGACCCGAAGAATTTTTCCCTTCAGTTGGTCTTGGCCGCCCATCACGGTGATGTTGTATCGACTTTCAAGATGTTGGCGCCACTTCTGGCCGTCCACGCCCTCGGGCACTTGCAGTGCAGTCAAAGACGGCGAGGGCGACTTCGAGTAGAGCGCAAGATTCAGTTGGCGCGCGACGTGCGTGGTGAAGTCCGCGCGCTGATGAATTTCAGCGATCCAGGCCGCAAGCCCGCGCTCGAGCATGATCTCGAGCGCTCGATCCAGAGCGCGGATCAAGGTGACCGATGAGGAAAAGAAGGTCTCGCCATTGGCGTTTGCTTTTTTTTCTTTGCGAAGATCCAAGTAGTAGCGTGGAGTTGTGGCCTTTTCAAAAAAGGTTAAAGCCTTTTTCGAGAACGCGACGAAGCTCAACCCGGTCGGAAGCATAAAGGCTTTTTGCGAACCGGCGACCAGAGCATCAATCTTCCACTCGTCCATCGGCAGGTGAGTGGCGGCCACAGCGGTGATGCCATCCACAAGAAAAAGAGTGTTTTCGTGAGCGGCAATAATTTCGCCAAGCTTTTGAATCGGGTGCAAGACCGCGGTGCTCGTTTCACAAGCTTGGCAAATAACGGCGCGAATGTTTCCATGATTTTTCAAAAAGCTTTCGACATCTTCAGGGCGAACGGCCTCGCCCCAGGGGACTTCGAGAACGTGAACTTTGTAACCAAACACACGGGCCATTTCAGCCCAACGCTCACCGAACTTTCCACTGACGAGGCTTAACACTTCATCGCCAGGAGACAGCACATTGATCAGGCTTGCCTCCATGCCGGCCGAGCCCGCGCCTGTGACGATGTAAACAGGTTCTTCTGTCTGAAAAACAGGTTTAAGATTTTGCAACGCTTTCTTCAGAGTCTGATCAAAAAGGTGTGTGCGATGATGAAGCATTTCTTGACCCAAGCTCTTCAAAACTTCGGGGTGAAGAGGAACGGGGCCGGGTGCCATAAGGCGGTACTTTTGAAAGGATTCATTTGTCCAGTTCATCTTTCTCACCTATACTCCGAATCAACGATGCAATCGATTCCTTTTGCGAAAATTATTGAAGTTTTATCTAAGCCCTTCTTGCGCTTGAACTTATTGTGGCCTCAAGACTGCCGTCTGTCAGTCCTGAAGTTGATGATGGTTCTGGCCGTCGGCGGCGCGGCCTCGGGCTGTGCTTATCGTCTGGGGGTCGCGGGACGAACTCTTCCCGGGGGCTACCAAGCCGTTGAGGTTCCTGTTTTCACAAACGCCAGCCAAGAACCCGGCATCGAGACGGCCTTCACAAACTTTTTGATTCAAGAAATCGAGCGCAACAAAGTCGCTGCCGTGCGCAAGCAGGGGGATGCTCCGACGACATTGAAAGGCGAAATCCTGAGTGTCACCTATCAACCCACAGGTCCGATTCAAAAAGGGGACAAGGCCCCCTTGCTTCCCGATGGTGCCGTCTTGGCCACCGGTTATCGTGTCATCGTGGTCACGCGCTTGCAGCTGATCGAAAAAAAGAGTGGCCGAATTCTTTGGACCAGCGAGTTTGATACAGAAAGTGCCTACGCCGCTCCCCAAGTCACCGTGGCGCGCGTGAACACGGTGAATCCTCTGTACAATCTTTCGACTCGGCGACGTGTGATTGAGTCCATGGCGCGAGATCTGATGATCGAAGCTCACGATCGTTTGACGGAGAATTTCTAGCATGGCCTGGATTGAAGCGGATCAGCTCTACAGCAAAATGGAGTCTCGCGCCCTTCCGCCCGTGGTTCTGCTTGTGGGTGAAGAGCCCTACTTAATTCGCCAGGCCCTCGAGCAAATCGAGCAAACCTACGTCGACGAAAGCATGCGCGACTTCAACTTCTCGGTCTACTTCGCCGGTGAAGCTGAAATGGATCGGGTGCGCGACGCGGTTGAGACTCTTCCAAGTTTTGCTCCGCTGCGAGTTGTGTTCTTGAAAGAAGCCCACGAACTTTCTGACTCGGATTGGGAAGCCCTCGAGCCCTTGCTTGAGAATCCCGTGGAATCTACTCTGTTTGTGATCACAGCGACTCGTTTGGATAAGCGGAAAAAATTTTTGAAAACCTTGAGTGATAAAGGTTTTTGCGTCGAATTCAAAAAGCTCTACGACAATCAGATTCCCTCGTGGATTCAGTACATGGCAAAGATTGAGGGTTTGCTAATCACCGAAGACGCCAACCATCTTTTGCATCGCCTTGTGGGTTCTCATTTACTAGAAATCGAGAGCGAAATTTTCAAACTCAAAGAGTACATCTCGCCCCGCACTCGCATCGAGCCTGAGGACGTGAAGAGTGTCGTGTCGAAATCTCGCGAAGAGAGCGTCTTTCAGTGGACCGAAGCGGTCGCAGGCGGCGATCGTGTTCGCTCCTTCGAGCTGCTCGCGACTCTGTTGGATCAAGGGCAGTCGGAAGTGGGCACTGTGGCCTTGATGGCTCGTCATGTTCGTTTGCTTATAAAGCTGAAGCGCGGCCAGGAGCTCGGCTACACGGGTGCGCGACTGGCCCAGTATGCTCAGGTGCCCCCGTATTTTTTGGGTGGATACTTGAAGCAGGCGGGACTTTGGTCGGTGTCGCGTCTTGAGCAGGTTCTTTTGACTCTGAATGAAACAGATAAGGCCTTAAAAACGTCTCCGGTCTCGGCCCCGCTGTGGCTCGAGAATATGCTTTTGAAAATTACCCCCGCCCACGTTTAAGACGCTCTTCAAAAAGTCCGAAAAGATGTCTATGAGCACGACAGCGACTCCGCTCTTTCGCCGCAATTATCCGCGACGGATCTTTAAAAGAACCATCGGGATTCTCTATAAGGGTCAGTACTTCATGGCCCAATCGGGAGAAATCGGCGAGGGGGGAATGTCTTTAGTCACCGATATGGTGCTAACTGAGCAAGAGCCCATGGTGGTGAGCTTTCAGATTCCCGGCGGAAACTTCGTATCATTGCGCGCCGAGATCCGCTCGGTACTCAAGGGCAGCACGGCCGGTACTCTGGCCTACGGTGTGGCCTTCACCAACATCGAATTCGCCTTGAAGCGACAGATTCGCTCTTACGTTTCATCTCGAAATCTAAATCTTGTTTAAGCTGGAGCTTGGTACCGCTCGGCGTGGCCCGGGCGCGACTTGCGTGGCTTCAAAAAACAAAACCTCCGAGATCTTTCGATGCGGAGGTTTGGGTGGTTTCGAAATTGAAACTCAGTCGTCGTGAAGTCTTACTTCAACAAAGACTGAACGCGAGCCGAAAGACGGCTGATGCGTCGAGAAGCCGTTTCTTTTTTGAAGATTCCGCGTTGAGCGGCCTTCATTATTTGGCTTGTGAAAGTCTTCAAAAGCTCAGGCAAAGCCTTTGCGTCCTTTGAAGTGAGCGCTTTAACTAGGTTTTTTTCGTGAGTGCGCACAGAGTTCTTGCGGCTTGTGTTCACTTTATTGCGCTTAGTGGCCTGACGGGCTCGTTTTGCTGCTGACTTATGATTTGCCAAGGGAATGCCTCCAAAATACAATTTTTAAAGGGGTTTAACACAGTTGATGGGGCGCCGCAAGGCCCATGAGGACGATTTGAGCCAAAAACCGCAGGAAAATTCCTCTGAAAGTCGCAAAAACTCAGTCGTTTTCAGGGCTTTAACGATGTCGGCGGGGACTTTTTCCAGCCGCCTGCTGGGCCTTGTCCGCGAGATGCTCTTTGCGGCCCTTTTTGATCGCACCATGACCGATGCCTTTATGGCGGCTTTTAAGCTGCCAAACCTGTTTCGCCGACTTTTGGGCGAGGGCTCTTTGGCGGTCAGTTTTCAGCCCCTCTACGTGGACGCCCAGGTCCATGACCCCCTTCGGGCCAAGAAACTTCGGGACTCCATGCATCTATTTTTGGTTGTGGTGCTCAGCCTTCTCACGGTCCTGGGTTTCCTGTTCGCACGAGAATTTCTGGGACTGATTCTGGATGCGGACTACGTTGCGCGCGTCGAGGCCTTCGAGGCCACGGTTCGCATGGCAAAAATCATGTTCGGGTTTTTATTCTTCATCTGTTTGTTTGCCTACTACATGGCGCTCTTGAACGCCCATGGGGCTTTCGGGTGGGCGGCGGTGGCCCCAGTCTTTTTCAATATCAGTTTGATTATCTCAACCTTGCTTCCGCCGGAAATTCTTCCGGTGCGCGGGGACACGCTGGCGCTGGGTGTCCTCGTCGGGGGCTTTCTTCAGATGTTCGTTTTGATTCGACCCTTACGGGAACTGGGTTATTTCCCGTCTCTGTCGGGGGATTTTCGAAATCCCGATCTGTTAAGAGTTCTGCGTAACATGCTGCCCGGGTTTTTGGGGCTGGGGCTGATGCAGATCACGATGCTCGTGAACATGGCCTTTGCAAGCGCGCTGGGCGAGGGCGCGATCTCGTACATCAACTGGGCGGATCGCTTGCTCGAGCTTCCGCTTTCGCTGATCTCGGTCAGTCTGGGGACGGCGCTTTTACCGACGCTGGCTGAACAGTGGGCCCGGGGCGAGCGAGGTCGCATGGTGCAGACCAGTGAGCGCACGCTTTCGCTTAACTTTTACGTGGCCGCGATGGCCGCGGTGGGACTCTGCGCTCTTTCGGAACCCATCGTGCGCTTGCTTTTTGAGCGAGGCCGCTTCACTTCCGAAGATTCGCGTGCGGTCAAAGCCGTGATCGAGGTCTACGCGCTGACGATGATCCCGGTTAGCGGGGTGCGAGTGCTGGCCCCCGCGTTCTACGCCGCGAAGAACACCTGGTACCCGGCTGTGATCTCGGGCGTGGGTCTGCTCGCTCACATTCTGCTAGCCCCGATGTTCATGAAACAAGGGGGTCTTGTTGGGCTAAACCTTTCTTCGTTTATATCGGCAATGATCAACTTTGGCCTATTAGTTCTGGGCTTCCAGCTGCTGCTTGAAAAATTTCTGTGGAAAACGTTCTTCGCGAAGACCCTGAAGACAGCGGCCGCCGCCGCCGTCATGACACTCGCCATGCTCGGAGTCAGCCGCGCGCTTGGAGAACTTCTGGAACACCCGGGACCGTTACTCTGGGCCAGCCAAATTCTTCTCGCCGGCACCTTCGGTGTGATCATTTATCTAGGCATCTCATTCCAACTTAAGCACGATGAGTCCCATGTCTTCCTGAACCGCGTGCTCTTGAAACTCAAGCTGAAACGCGGCTGAAAAGCTTCGAAAAGAGCCGCAAAGCCCCCAAAAAGTCCAGCTGGGTCACCCTCCCAAAACCAAGTTCGGCTTGGCGCAGGGGGTTGCCCCGCAAGCCCCTGTGCCAAACGCATGTCCGAAGGCTTTTGGGAGGGTGACCCAGCCCGTGTGAGATCTCTCAACACTTGAACGCCGTGTTTTGTCACTCCATCGAAAAGTTTTGGCTAGGGTGGGATTAAATCCCTTCTGAGGGCTCAAGTTTTGGCCCTGATTCTGCTGCTTGACCCATTAGCTTGGAGAAGAAGCAGGAGTTCCTATGAAACGCGCAATCCTTTTAGGCTGTGTTTTGAGTTTTTCACTTCAATCATCTTACGCTCAATCGGGCGGGTGGGGACGGTCGGAGCCCGCAACCTTTGGCGACTTCATGTGCGGTCTGATCGGAGGTGCTATTGCGGGAAAACTCGCCCACGAGGCTTTTCGCAGTGATCCTGTGACCTTTGTGATCTCAGCGATCGGGTACGTCGCGTCCTTCAAGCTCTGCCAAAGTCGTCGGGATGAAGAAAAGCTTTCGGTGAATCAGTTTGTTAAGAATGTCGCGGATCGCCCCGTTGGAAGTTGGGACCGATTTAAGTCTGAAGTCACAACGTCTCATTATGGAACACAAGTTTTCGCGGGCTACGTTGGCACCTTGGCTGAAGGAACTCGGCGCTCTTCACAAGGTGACTCTTCTGGCGACCAAAGCTGTAAGCTTCTACGATTTGTTGTTTACCGAGGCGAAGTGGGCCAGTACGGACAATTTGTTGGGCACTCACAAACGTGGGTTTGCCGTGATTTCAACGGCAACTGGGAAGTGGCGCGATCAAGCGAAGTGCGAGTTTCACGAGGCGAAACGGGAAGCTCAAGACCCGGCGCTATGCGATGCGGCTCGGATCAGGACGTGGGTATTGTCGCGAAGTCAATTCGCTTTTGGCAGCTTGAGAGCCTTCCTCGTATGGTTCAGCATGATCCCGAATGTAACCTACGAGCACAAACATGTAACAGTCGCTCACTTCAGATGGTGAATCGTAAACGAAATTTCGGCGAAAATTTCGTCGAAGTCGGATTCTTCGCGGGACGAACTCCTGATAACAAAGGCCACACCGCGAACTTCCGCGGTGTCGTCATGTACATCAATGGCAATGACCCAACTCCCATCGGACAACCAGCCGTTCATATCAACAATGTCGGCGTTGAATGCGGAGTGACTCCCTACTGTCATATTCTAGAGGTCGAAACGGCAGAAGGATTCCGTGGAGAAATGACATTCCTCTTTGGCGACGGAAACGTGGTCATCGAGAACCGAGGAGATCGCGTGATTCGACACGTGAGCACCTTGAGACTTTGCAATCGCAATTAGAATAAAATTAAAGCTGTTTCAGTGGAACGTTTGGAGGAAAAAATGAAAAAATCATTCTTGGGGGCGTTAGCCCTCATCATGGCCATCTCCCATGCCCGAGTTGCTTCAGCCAATCTCGTCGAGGAATTCCTGGGCGGAGTGATTGGCGGAGGACTTTCAGCCCTTCTGTGTCGTGAACTCGGAGCCAATCGTGATGTGACGGTGGCCTGTGCAATTGGAGGCGCTGTTCTGGGTGCCAACGTGGCACGCAAGATGAGCGCGGAAGATGCTCGGGCCTACGCTGAAGCTCAACAGCGAGCTTTCGATGGAGATGTGAACGAGGAGTGCCGCTGGGACGGACGCCAGTATCGATCGCGAACGGGAATGAATGGACGAATTCGTACCATTGACCGCGGCTACAATCGATCGACTCGAGAAGAGTGCCGCACGTTCCGAACGGTGACTTATCAGGGTCATCAGATGGAGCAAGAGCAAACGAGCATCATTTGTCGACGCTCGGATGGAAGCTTCTACAGTCTTGAACAAACTCGATTGTACGAGCGCGGGCGTCTGGTGAGCGAGCAACGCGACGAGCGCCGGGGTCGAGTCAATCCCCCAGAACCTGTTCGACCTCCCCCTGTTGTTCCCGCCCCACGACCCATTCCAGGTGAGAGTCGCTACTGCCAAGGTTGGATGATCAACCAAGTGAACTACGGAGACCTTGTCTACGACGCTCGAGGTTTTGCGTACACCTTCCGTGGCTATGACCCTCGCAGCGGAAACGTCCGAGTGACTGATCCGCGGGGATACGTCAGAGATTTAAATGTCGGGTGGGTGGCCCTTTCGGGATGTCACTATGGCTATCGAGAAGGGGACTACGTTTCCACGGCTCGAGGAGATGGTCCGGTCGTAGCGGTCTATCGCAACGGCGATCTTCTTGTTCAGTTCGGCCGTATCGTTGATCGAGTCCGGTCAAACGAAATCTATCGTTAAATGAAAAAGCGAGCGGGGACGCTCGCTTGAGGATGTGAGGCCAAGCCGTTGGCGGCTTGGCTGGCCCCCGCGCCGAACTTGGAAGCGTTCGGCTGATGACTTCGGGCAAATACTTAGCGTTTCGCTTCTGCCAAGTCTTTAAACTGGCTGTAGATTTTTTGTTGCTTGTCGATCTCTTTATTCCAGCGGGACACTTCGCCTTCGTAGCCGCGTTTCTTATTACGCCATTCGGATTCTTGTGCGTTCAGCGTCTTCAAACGATCGTTGACTTGCTTGTCTTGGTCACGCAGAGCTTGGCCTCGTTGTTCCCAGACTCGCTTTTCTTCCGTCAACTGAGTCATCTGAACCTTATAGTTTTGCACATTTTGATCGCGCTTGGTGCGGTTCTCTTGAAGTTTTGCGATCATTGCTTGAAGCTCTTGAATGCGCTTATCTTCTGCTGCGGCCTTGGTCTCTTCATCCTTCATTAACTTTTGCAGTTCGGCTTCGCTTTTTTGAAGACGGGTGAGATTCGTCTGATTGTCTTTCAGCTGAGCGCCGATGTCTTTTTTCTGAGTCTCGACTTGGCCTTTGGCTTTCGCGACCTCTTGGATGTTGCCATCCACAACCTTCAGATTCTTTTTGTACTCATCCAAATTGGCTTTGGCATTGTCCAAGTTCGACTTCAGCTTATCAAGTCCGCCTTGTGCGGTGGACTTTGCAAAGGCAAAAGAGGACACCAAGAAGAGGGCCGCTAGGATTGGGGTGATTCTGTTCGTTTTCATTTTCAACCTCATTCGTTTTTTCTTAAATCAAGGGCCTACTTGTTGGCCAGTTCATCGGGAGGACACACGCTCTTCAAAGACGATCGGAAGTGGCCGATTTCATCCTCCCAGATTTCTCCTTTAAAATTCCACTTCATGGCTTTGTTCTTATCCACTTTCAGTTCCTGTCGAGCTTCTTTGCCGACTTCGCCACCGGCCGTTTGGTAACGGATGTGTTCGCCGGCGCCCGCATAAATTTCGTACTGAAGGACTTCGTTCTGATCGATCAGAGCTTTCAGTTCCGCAAGCATTTTATCGTAACGCTTTTTCAGGATTTCCGCGGCGACGACTCGCAGCTGCTTCTTTTCTTGCTCGAGTCTTTGGGTGGCAAGATCCCGCACAACTTTCACCTGACTACGAGCGCGGTTGTAATTCGAGGACTCGTACTTCAGGGCTGACAAACGCTGCATCAGGCGGGCTTCTTCTTCCTTCAGAACCTCTTTGTTGTTGCGGTTGTCATTCATCTTGATTCGCACCTGAGAGAGCTCTTTATTCGTCTCGTTCTGCATTTGCAAAACGTCCTTTTCCCGCTGAATCAGGTTGAGAGTAATCTTGTTGAAGTTTGAAACCTCATCTTCATAGGTATTGATGTTCTTTTGAATATTCACATAAGACGGGTGGCGAGCCCAGTCGACAATGAAAGATCGAGGAAGACCATCGACTTCTTTCTGCTCGGGCGACTTCAACCAGGCTCGAACCGTTTCATAGTAATCGACAGGGGCCTTATGCTGGCCCTTGTACGCCTCGAGTTTTCCATACAGGGGGCCGTATTTTCGTCCCAGATTTTGAAGCACGTTTTGCGCATCGCCGAACTGACAGAGGTTCAGGTAAGCGACCGTTCGAACCACGTAGGACTCGGGGTTGTAGGCGTTCTTGAAGAAGTCCGTGTGCATGGGGAACATATTTCCGGCTGCACCTTCAAAATCCTTCACCAGGATCTGGGCCCAAGCCTGTTCAACCATGGCTTGAAGCCAGAACGGATGAGCCTTGTCGACCTCAAGATAGGTGTCAAAGGCCTCTTTGAATTTATTCTTTTGGAAGTGAATTCGCGCAAGCGTGATGGCCGCCACCGTTCGGGCGGGAAGAGACTTATCGGCGCGCTTCAGGATCTGTTCCAGATACTGCTGGGCCTTATCGATTTGAGCTTGACGGTAGTTGAAGAGGGCCGAAATGAGCAAAGAGTCATTGTAGTAGCTCGACTTTTCAGGGATCAGAGTCAAGGCGTCTTCGACCTGACCCAAGTTGCCTTGTTCAAGGAAGTACTTCGCGCGATAGAAGTTGTAGGCATCGTTCCCGGTAATGTCGATATCATTTTGCTGGGCAAGAGGCTCGATATCCTTCACGTCAGACACATCCAGGATCGCAATGTGCTTCGTCAGTTCAGAAGCGGCCTCGCGGCGCAGTTCGGGATCCTTACTTTCTTTCGCGACAGTCAGGAGTGAATTGCGAAATTCTTTGGGTAGACCCAATTTTCGTGCAGCTTCTGCGTAGTAGAAAAGAGCTTCATGGCGAAGGTCTTTGTCTTTAAAAATTTCGGAAAGAACGGGAAGGGCCATGTCGTTATTGCCATGAACCTGAAGAAAGATCAGACCCTCGATCATTCGAAAATCATTTGCCGAGAAAGTTTTGAGCTCTTTCATGGTCGGATTCGGTTCACTGAACGTGGGGTCTGCGACCACTTTCAGTTCTTTCACGCCCGAAACCTTTGATATCGTCTGCGGCGAAGCAAAAACTTGTGGTGGCTTCACGGCTTCGACAGGAGTCACTTTCGCATTGGCAAGAGCCGGAATTTCAAGAGCCTTCTTAACTCCCGGAAATTGAGTCGTGGGAGTCGGCGGGATATTCAGCGGGGCGACGGTTGACTGCAGCTCGCGTTCAAGACCCACTTTTAGCTTGGGGATCGCCTGATTTGGAGCAAAGTCAAAGGTGGGCACTCCTGATGATTTCATCTTCAGGCCCGAGGGCTTTTGCCCGGCTTGAACTACGGTCAAGTCGGCCGCCCACGAGGCGGGGCCCATTGCCAAGAGGAGTGTCATCAGAAGTGTTTTCATAGAAGTGTCCTTTTTAGTTGCCGTTCCCTGCGGATTACTTCGCTCGCCAGTCGAAAATCGTAAAGCCGATCAAAAGCGAGGTGTCATTGATGTTTCGTGTGCCGCCGCTTGCACCGGTTTGGCTGGAGTAGCGAACAGTTTTCTGAGTAGAGATTGTGTTGTTGAAATCAACTCGAATCGCCATATTTTCCCGGAAGTAGAACTGCTGCATCACGCCAATTGTGTAACCCATAGCCGAGTTTGATTTGGAAGTTTCTTGGAAGCCGCTGGCAAAGGGAGTTCTTGAATAGGGAGTTTCATAAGCGATCTGAGTCAGACCGAATGTGAAGCCCATGTCAAAGTGGATGATCTTGCGGTCGAAGAGAGACATCTTGGCGTAGATAGGTGTCCAGATACCATTCACACCTAAGCGATTAATAAATTGATTTGCACGAGGTCCACCACCAAGGCCAAGGATGTCATTAAACGCTCGGCTCTTGCTGAAGTTCGATTGCTGATACGTCCCCTCAACTCCCCAGGACTCATTGAAGAAGTAACCTCCAGAAAGGCCTAGATAAGTTCCGCTGTAGTAGGGGTCATTGATGGACACGCCATAGTGGGCCGTTCCAAAGAATCTCTTCTTTTTCGAGAAAGCGCGGTTTTGAACAACGCTGAAATCGTCGTCTTTCGCGGCCCAGTACTTCTGCTCAAGGGCCTGAACGTCAACCTTGTCGCTTCCGGTTTGCGCAAACGCCGTGGACGTCAAAAATGACACGACCAGAGCGAGCAAGACGGCTGGTGTTTTTCGTGATGGTTTCATGGTGTTTTCTCCTTAAGTCTTCAATCTAATTTGTACTCTTAAACAAGAATGGGTAGGTCACGATGACCTTTGTTCCTCCGTTAGGCGCTGGAAATGTCCACTTGGCCACGCGGCTTAGGATACAGCCCTCGACCGTCGCGTCTTGCATGGTGGAGTCAGTGATGTTTTGCGCTTCCACGTTGCCGGTGCCACCGATCGTGAACTTCACGGAAACTTTTCCGCCTAAGTCTTTGCGCGCCGACAGCTGGCGTTCGTAACAGGCGAGGATATGACCGATTTGTTTTTTAATGTACTCAGCGATCACATCACGATCGAGTCCCCCGGACACTTCGCCCTCGTCCTCGATCAAACCAACGCCCCCAGCGCCCGTTTTACCAGCGGTCAAGCCTCCCAATCCTGAAAGGCTGCGGCCGCCCCCTTTACCCACAGTGCTGACCGACACGCCCTGGCCACTGCCCTCGGTACCCCAATCACGACTTGATTTTTCCTGATTTCCAAGAGAGGCCAGCGCCCGACCAGTGGGGTCAGTTCCCGCTTTGATTCCTTGTTGAACGACGATATTTTTCGAGGCCGCTTCGCCAGCGGAAACTTTTCCGACTAGCTTCGAGATGCGGCCCACGCTCAAATTTTTCAGGAGACCGGCCACTTTTCCGCCGCCGCCCGCCTTTTGTTTTTCGATTTCCTTTTTGTCGTTCTCGACGGCCTTTACTTGAGCGACCTTTCGTTTCTTAAGGTCTTCAAGGTTCACGACGATCTTCTGAGCTTCTTTTGGTTCCCAGCGCGTCGTGGTGTCTTTTGGTTTTGGAAGCAACATTCCCACAAGAGCCAGAATCAAGGCGGCACTCAGGGCAATCACTAGAGGCTTCTTGCTTTCCTCATCCATCAGTTCCTTTTTCGGAAGTGAGGCAAGGGGGGTGATGTCTTCCAGATGAACCGTTTTCTGCTGAACGACGTAGTTTTCAAAGGACTGACGAACCCAGTTTTCAGACTGCTGAATGGGGATGCGGATCACGGGATGCACTTCGGTCAGTTCAAAGGCCTTATCGCTGAGCTTGTGGACTTGGCTTCGCAAAAACTGCCCTTGATACGTTACAACAAAAAGCTGTTGAGGCTTTCCTGTTCCCGGAGGCTTTTGGAAACGATTAAAGGACTCAACATGTTGATAGGTCTTTTCAAGAACCTCGAAGCTCAACTCACTTTGAGTGAAGTGCAGGACGGATTTCGAATCAAGAGAGCAAGTCTTGTTGTCTTCGATGTGGGCAGGATTCATGTCGATGTACTTCCAGCCTTTTTCTGTCAGCTGAAAGACCCCTTCGAAGGTGGTCAAAGTGGGATCGATTGAAATAACGCCTGCTGCCCGCGAAGTTCCAAATGTACAAGGGGAGTGATGCGGTCGCACCCTCCACACCTTCTGGACGCCGTCGGTTCGTTTTTGCTTGATGACCAATGTTTTCATACGCCCCTCAAGTGGTCCAGTTACTTCACGTAAAAACTCGAATCACGAATTCTTTCGTCCATATCTTTTTTGACTTCATACAAAGGAAGAAATTTGATCCCGCGCTTTTGAACAAGATAGGCCCCGTCAGGATTGCGAATCGCACCCTTCAGGCTCATCTCGGCGAAGTTGACCTCTTGGACTTTTCGAATTGATCGCTTTTTCGATTGCGCCTGAAGTTCCACGCCGAGCGCAAACATCATCACAAAAAGAAACACGCCTACGTTCTTAAAGCTTTTCATGGGGATATGACTCCTCTTCCTCTAACTTTACGGCGGTTTAAGGTTGATTCTAGAGGGAAAAATGCAGGTTGTTCCAATCCGGGACACGATAAGCTCTCGATATAATTAATTTATTTTCGAAGTGGAGAACTTTTCGACAGGACGAGAGGCTAAATCGGTCCTACAGGGAGAGTGGTCTTGGGGAGGCCTCAACCTTGGGCCGGTCGCGAGCCGCTGTCTGGGGCGGTTGAGCGAGCAAACTCGGGGGGCTCTTCGCTTCATCGGGGCTGGGAAATCCGGACGCGTGTCCAGAAATGGGACGCGCCGAAGTTCCAAAGACGATCTTGATATTTTTTATTCTGAACACTCTCGAGCAAGAAGTACTCGCGTGATTTCGCAGAGCGCAACCGCCGGGGAGTTGAGACGCGTCACGCGTTCGATCACTTCTTCAGACTGTTCAGGTAATCGACTTTCTTTTCAAGCCAGGACTTCAGATCGGCGCTTTGAGTAAGACTCAGCGCCTTTTTGTAGGAGTCGACGGCTTTGACAAGCTCAGGCCTGTCGACTTCGAAGATTTTCGCCAAGTAGAGCCAGGCTTCGAGAGTGTTCTTGAGCTTCGAGTTCGAAATCAAGCTGACCGCTTCATCGACGTTTCCAGTTTTGTTCTGGGCTTCGGCGTAGAGCACCAGCAAGTTCAATTTGTAGAGCTTGTCGGTCGAAAAGCGCGAAAGAATTTCTTTCGTCGTTTTCCAATCTCCCATATGAGAGTGATGGATCGCTTTCAGGGCCTCGACTTCGTCGGTCGAAAACTTCGAACTCAAAAAGAGCTTGTTGAACTCAGGTAGAGCGGCGTTCAGACCTTCGATCTGAGCGGACAACCGAGCTCTTTGGTACTGGTAGACTTCATTCTGCGTATCGGCCGCAAGGGCCTTTTCATTCAGCCAGAAGGCTTTATCCAGCAAACCCTTCTTTTCGCTTGCAACAGAAAGATAGAAGAGGCCCCAAGCCCTGTTGGTGGGCGTATCCGTCAGAGCCAGGCCCTCATTTTCAAACATTTTCCAATTCTGCGCTAAAAAGCAATCCGCCATCAGCTCGGCGCGATCTCCAAAGTCTGTGTCCTTCTTGAACGCTTCAGCTTTGCAGCTGGGCTTCTTATTCTTATGAAGCGACCACGTGCTTGAAGCTTTCCACGAATCCGGAATAAAAATTCGGAGCTCTTGAACAGTGGGCCCCGTCGCGCGCACGGGCGCTGTTTCTTCGACGCGAAGATCAGCCCACTGAGTCTCGCCAGCGGCGGCGGGGGTCTTTTTCATCAGTGCGATTATGGCCTCTTTATTTTCGTTCTGTTTCGCTTCAATCGGACCCGTGATATTTTCGATCTCTTTTCGAAGAGTGGCTTGATCGGCTTCGGACAAAGTGGAGGGCAGCTCCATATTCCGCAGAGAAGAAACGTAGTTGCCATAACTTCGATCGATCCCTTCAAGAATCTGTAACGCCAGCTGTGGATCCTTCGCCATTTTCGCAGCCGAGTTGTAGGCCGTGAGAGCCTTTTCAAGACGTTCCGTTTTAATGTTTAAAACTGTCGAGAGCCGATCCTCTTTCGTGGTCTTCACACTTTGATTGACGAGCTCTTGCTCCAAGATTCGCGCCTGAATGTAGCGGGCCTCTGCTCGATGCTCAAGGGCGCTGTCGCGGGCCATCGCCTTTGTCGCGACTTGAAATGCTTGCGAGTAGTTCTTCGAATCAAAAGCCTGCCGCGCTTGGCGGGTCAAGAAGCGCGTGCTGTAGGGCTCGACACCTTGAGAAACCAATTGCTGTTCAAACTGTTTGTACTCATTCGAGGACTTCTCGGCCTCGGAGAAACTTGCGGTCAGGCGATCAAAAAGCTTTTGCTTTTCGGACCCCGTTGCTGACTTCATCTCTTGGCGAAGAATTTCTCGCGCCTGAGTTCGCTTGTTTTCCAAAATATAGAGATCAATCAGGATATCGCGGATCTTCGCCTTATCAGCGGTAGAAGCCTTCAGAAGTTTCTGATAGATCTCTAGAGCTTCTTCAATACGCCCCGTTTGAAGGAGCGACGAGGCACTTTCTTTCAACGCATCGCTCGAGCGTTTGTCCTCAGGGTAGGCCTTCGCAAATTCATTCGATAGCACAGCTCCCCGATAGGTGAAACCTTCACTGTAGGCCAGGGACAGGGCCTGCCAAAGCGCCTCGCGCGAGAGTTTGGATTGCGGGTGGGTCTTGCGGAAATCCAAGAGCATATCAGCCACTTCAATTTTCGACTTCGACTTCAGGGCGCCTTGGACATCAGAGTAGTGGGCCTCTTCGTAGATTTTCTGCAGGGACTGCTTTCGATCTTGGGCCGTGGCTTCCTGCAAATACTGGGAGGCCAATGTCTTCAATTTTGGGTAGTCTTTGCGAAGATTGTAGATATCAAGCATCAGATCTTGGGCTCGAAGTCGAACGACAGAATTGGTGTTCTGCTGAGTCAATGGAACCAGATACTTCTCAGACTCCTGATCGTTGTTGACTTCATACTCAGCCAGCGCCACCTGAAGCTGAACAGGAAGTGAATAGGGTCCCTTGGGGTGCTTCTGAATATAGTAGAGCGAACGATTCTTCAGGCGCTCCTGCTTCGTCTTTGACTTTTCTTTTTCAATCGACTTCTGAACGGAATAAAGTGCGCCGTAGTCCGCATCATGAACCATGGTAGCTTCCGCGGCCTGAGTTCCGACCGTCTCGTAGTGCTGAGAAGCCTCATCGAACTGACCTTGTTGGAAGAGAAGCTCCGCCAGAGCGTAGCGAGTTTTGTAGTCAGGCTTTTGAGGATCGTCGTTTTTTAGAACCATGCGAAGGGCTTTTTCCGTGAGTTTTGAAAATTCCACGTGGTTTTTGTTCTTCAGCCAAATTTCCCACCACTTCTTGGCAATCTCCAAACTTGTTTTGCGGAAGTCGGATGTACAGGTTTCTTGGGCCCAAGTCTGATCCTGCTTCGCGCGCCAAATTGCATTGGGTTCACAGAGCTTACTGGCGGCCTCAAGGTTCGAAAGCACCTCATCACGACGCTTGAGATTCTCGTTCGCTTCGACAAGAAACATATGCGTCTTGACGTGAAAGCTGTGGTCTTTACTTTTCTTTAAGAACTCGTTCAGGAAAATATGCATGTCTTTTTCCCGATTGTAGGACTGGTAGAGCTTCGCGAGATTGATCATCGCCTCGCCGAGTTCATCTTCGACTGTCAACTTCTTGAAAAAGGAATAGAGC
>JBKDHV010000058.1:0-32015 GCA_046336915.1 Bdellovibrionales bacterium | reverse complement strand
ACCAACTGGATTAGTCATGGCATTACAAATCCGAAAGTCACTTCACTTGTTGAGAGAATGATGAGGGAGATCAAACGCAGAATAAAAAAGATTGGGTTCAGTTGGAGTCAAAAAGGAGCCGAGAGGATGACAAGGCTTGTGCTGCTTCAAATGTCATCAACCAAACACCGATGGGAAACTTACTGGAACGAAAAAATGGGAATCGATTCGAAAATCAAACTTCAGTTTTTAGGTGTGACCATGACGCCTTAAGACCAACAAACTTCCGTACGGTATCTTTTTATTGGTCAAACTTCAATTCAAAGACTTTTCAGCAAAAGATGAGCCTGACTCAAAAAAAGACATACTGATAACGATCTTTGCCTTCCCAAACATGCTCCCCAGCTCTAACGGCTGAGGGAACGCGGCTAGGACCAAATGACAAGATTTGGAGGCGCTTAAAAGTCAATCAGGGGTGACGTTCTACGGCCCAAAAAATAGAACGAGCCCCTGGCTTTTTCTCACTTCACTTGGACCATGATCCCTTTGTTCAGTCTTTACGCCCTATCCTCCCTCTTTCTGCTTTTTGGGTATGGGAACAGGGAGCTGCTCTGCCTTACTCCGAGCCGCGCCACACTTCAAGAGCGACGTGTTCCCTAAAGGTGAGCCGAATTCATCATGAGGTCCCATCAGCGCACTCGGGTCCACGGCTCTCCAGCCGCTGAACTGGGTCTTGAGGATCGAAGATCGGCGCTCCGAGGGTCCAAGATCAGTCGATGATTCAGCCTCCTGCCCGGAACTCTGCCCGGAACTACGGCCAGAACCCTGCACAGAACCCCGCCACACCCCTCGCGATTGCGGCAAAAAAAATCCCGCAGGCCAAGATTACGGCCGAAAAAAGCCCCTATAGTTTAACAAATCGCATCGATTCGCAAGTTAAATATTGACGGGGTATACGCTCTTGTATTATATTGCCCAGCAAATGAAGTCATCAAAACAGCTCGATCTGATCCCTCGACAAACTCTCCGCTCGCTCAAGGCTCGCACCTTTGGTGGCACCAAGCTTAAGAAACGTCGTAAAGTGAAGCGACCCCTTGAAGCGGGTCGTATCCATCATGTGGTGTTTAAATCCTCGAAGGCCCAAGGAAGGCTCTCGTTCTACACGCATAAGCAGCTTGTGCAGTCGCTCTTAAGAGAGAAATCAAAGAAGTTCTTCGTGGAGCTGCTTGATTTCGTGAATATGGGGAATCACTTGCACTTAAAAGTCCGGTTCAAAGATCGACTGCGCTTTCAGCAGTTCTTAAAAAGCTTCTCTGGCCTACTCGCCCGACAAATCACAGGGGCCCGCAGGGGGGTGAAGTTTGGTCGCTTCTGGGATGGCCTTGTCTACACGAGAGTTCTTTTAAGCTCGTTTGAAGAGCTCGGGTTGAAAGGTTACTTCGAAGCCAATCACCGCCAAAGAGAGCTCGGCTATCAGGAGCGCGAGCGCTTCTTGAAGCAGTTCAATCAGTTCCTCTATCGGCTCAAGCGGAAGCGCGCCTTGAGCTCAACTTAAAAAACCTGGGCCTTGAGTGTGGCCTGAAGCCGACCCGGGCTTTGAGCTCCGCTTGGATGCATCGGTCAGGGCTTCAGAACGACGAACTGCTCAGGCCACGGCCCTCTTCGGGATTCTGGGGAGAAGCGATCTGCCGGATGGCGCGGCTTTTATACTAGACGCCTAGCTCACCTCTTCAGATTTTCCCCACGAATTTTAGAAAGATCCCAAGTGCACATTGTCGACATCATGGACCTGCTCAAACATCACAATGGCCGCACCGACCCCTCGACCGCTTTTCGCAGCACGCAAGGGGTGGTTGGTCTGGGGAGAGTTCAACCGCAAAAGAGTGTCGCAAAAACCGTGACAGTTCCCCAAGTGCCCGGGCCCTATGCCGCTCCTTTCCAAAGCGCCCGAGTCAGGACCTGCTCCAGGCTTGCAAAATTGTCTCAATATGGGATCGTAAAATCCCAAGATAAAATTAGCGCTTGATTTATTCTAAGTTTAGAATTATTCTAACTTTGGATTAAGAATAAAACGGCGGGAGCTTAATTTGGAACGTCCTCAAAAGAAAATGCTGACATCCGAGGAAATTGAAGAGCGCTTGCGCCAGCATAAGGTGCAGCCGACCCTTCAGCGGATTGCAATCTGCCGTTATGTTCTTTGCGAAGCCGATCATCCAAGCGCCGATCAAGTTTTTGAATGGGCTCAGAAGAATTTAGATAAAATTTCTCAGGCAACGGTCTACAACACGCTTGGCACTCTAACCGAGGCCGGCCTGCTGAGAACCTTCAAATTCCCCCACTCTGAAAAGCTAATTTACGATTGCAACACTGAAGATCATTTTCACTTCTTTGACGAAAAGACACAAAAAATTATTGATATCAAATCAGATGTTGTTCAAGTGAAGATCGATTTGCCTCGCAAGTTTCGTGTGCATGGTTTTGATGTAGTTTTAAAAGGTGAAGTTAAATAAACCCCAATAAAAAGGAGTCACATATGTTAGGTATTCAGCAAAAATTTCCCGAGTTTAAAATGCAAGCTTGCGTTTCTCGTGAAAAGGGCAAGGAGTTTGCCGAAATTTCAAATAAGGACATGAAGGGTTCCTGGTCGGTTGTTTTCTTCTGGCCTTTGGACTTTACTTTCGTGTGCCCCACTGAAATCGCAGAGTTCAATAAGGAGCTCAAAAACTTCCAAGCTCGTGAAACGAAAGTTTATGGAGTGTCTTGCGACTCTCACTTTGTTCACTTGGCGTGGAGAAACAACCACGAGGATTTGAAAAATTTGGGCTTCCCTATGCTCGCAGACGTGAAAAAAGAACTCACGGGAGCTCTCGGTGTTCTTCACCCCCAAGAACTGATCCCTCTTCGAGCGACTTATATCGTTGATCCTGATGGTGTAATTCGTTGGGCTTCTGTCAATGATCTGAGTGTGGGTCGAAATGTGAAAGAAGTCTTGAGAACTCTTGATGCTCTACAAACGGATGAGCTTTGCCCTTGCAACTGGGAAAAGGGTCAGCCGACACTGGCGTGAAGCGGACGAAGAATTCTTATCGGACCCTGAATTCAGGGTCCGAGGATTTCCAACTAAGCTAACACTCTTGACCTCGGAGGCCTTTATGGAACTGAACACTGGAATTCCCAAGGATGATCGCAAAAAAATTGCCGACCATCTTTCAAAACTACTTGCGGACAGCTACGTGCTTTATCTCAAGACGCATAACTTCCATTGGAACGTGGAAGGCCCCATGTTTACCACTCTTCACAATATGTTTATGGAGCAGTATACCGAGCTCTGGACCGCGCTGGATCTTATCGCCGAAAGAATTCGCGCGATTGGGCACTACGCTCCAGGATCCTATAAGCAATTCGCAAAAATGACTTCAATCGAGGAGTCTGAAACTGTACCTCGCGCAGAAGAAATGGTTCGACAGCTTCTTCAAGGCCATGAAGCCATTGCAAGAACTGCGCGCGAGGGCGTGGCGGCGGCCGAGAAGGGCCACGATGAAGCCACTCTTGATTTACTTACACAGCGAATCCAGCTGCATGAAAAGACGGCTTGGATGCTTCGCTCTTTACTTTCACAGGGAGAACCCTCATGAATATGTCCGAAAAGGTCGATGCGTATCTTGAACAAGTTTACGGTGGCCTGACCTCACCGATCTACCGAGATCTTTCCTTGAACTTCAAAAAGGTGATGGAAGAGGGCCCCCTCGAGCCGACGGAACGACTGCAGAATCTTTTGGCCGCAGCCGTCACTCTTGAAAACCAGGCCATGATGAAGTTTGCCACAGGCCTTCTGAAGGAACTTGGTCTTTCGGAAGAAAACATTCGAGAGACAGCGGAAAGTGCCGGCATCATGGGAATGAACAATACCTATTACAAGTTTCGCTCCTACCTTCCCACTGAGCGAAAAGATGACTATCAAAGAGCGGGATTACGAATGCAGTCCTTGGGACGCCCCCTAAATGGGAAACGAATTTTTGAGGGTCTTGCCATGACGGTTTCAGTCGTCAACGGATGCCCGATGTGCATTGCCGCTCATGAAAAGTCTTTGATCGAACATGGCGCGACGGCCGAGCAGATCCATGAGCTTGCTCGAATTGCTTCGATTGCAAAAGGGCTGACGGCTCTGAAAAAGGCCCAGGAGATCCTGTAAGCGCACCGTTTTTTTGACCCGCTTTCAAAAGCGTGTTTTCATAATGAAATGAAAACACGCTTCAGTCTTCTGATCCTCTTCTTTTCTTTGGTTCCCTTTCACCCCCTCAGCCACGCCCGAAATCGCGAAAGCCGTTTGACTTACGATGTGACGGGTTCTCAGACCAATATCAACGGACGGACCTATCAAGAGCTCAATGTCGGCGCGAACTGGTTTGTTAGCGACTGGCTTGTTTGGAGAAACTCAGCCTTCCAACGCCAAGCCCAAGAGCAAGACACAGTTTATGGTTTGGATACTTCCCTTCGACTTCAGCAAGAGTGGACGAATGACAGCCGAACCTTGGGCTTTCGAATCTTTGGTGGACCCGGAGCTCGCTTCGCCAGTCGTCGCTACGACGCCTACTTCAGTGAGGCTGGAGTTGGAATTCGTTTAGGCGGCCTTCTCTTGAGTGGCGGTGTGAAGTCTTATCGCTACAAGAATGATCGTGAAGACAACGCCGGCGTGCGTTTACCGCGAAATGAAAATCACATCTTTGTCACAATCTCAGGGGGCGGAACTCTTTAGAGTTTGAGATAGCTCCACTGAGCGCCCATCAGGATCCGTCAAATAACACATCCAGGCCTTCTCGTTCTTGTAAGGATCGAGCATGATCTTGCAACCCAAAGCCCGAATTTTCTCAACTGTTTCCTGTAAGTCGTGGACTTCAAAAGAAAGTTGAACATTGGCGCTGTGCTGCGAGTAAGTTTCTTGGATGCCAAAGATTTCAAGCTCAATCGAACTCAACTCAGCCCGCCAAATCAGGGATCCCATCTTCACTTTTTGATGATGAAAGACGAGACCAAAAATCTCGTAGAATTGGACCAAAACCTCTGGCTGGGGGGAATTGAATGTGATACGAATGAGCATCGAGTTCATAATTTTTAGCTCAACGAACTCCTTCATTCCTGTCAAGAGAAAGAGGCCTTATGTCGAGCGCAAGTAACATGTATTTGAAAGACTATCGAAGTCCAGCCTACGAGGTTTCTTCAATTCATCTAGACTTTGATCTGCATGAAGAGAGAACTCGCGTGGTTTCAACCATTCAAATGCGCCGTCTTCGCCAGGAGCCGCTGGCTTTGGACGGAGAGGACCTTACGCTCATTTCCTGTGAGCTCGATGGGAAACCTGCGGACTATCGACTCACGCCAACGCAGCTCATTCTAGAGTCTGTTCCCGAAAGCTTCCAGCTTCGCGTGGTCACCGAAATCAACCCTTCGACCAACACGGCTCTTCAGGGTCTGTATCTGTCGAGAAGTCTTTTAACAACTCAATGCGAGGCCCAAGGCTTTCGTCGTATGACGTTTTTCCTCGATCGACCTGATGTGATGACGGTTTATACCGTAAGTATCACGGCCGATCAGAAAAAATATCCTGTCCTCTTAAGCAACGGGGACCTTGTTCAAAAAGAAAAGCTAGTGGACGGAAAACATCGCACTGTTTGGAAGGATCCTTTCAAGAAGCCAAGCTATCTTTTCGCTCTTGTGGCCGGAGACCTGGGCGTCCTTCGAGACACCTTCACCACTCAGTCTGGCAAGCTCGTCAATCTGGAAATCTACGGTCCCCATGGAAAACAGAATCAGTGCGAATTCGCCATGCAGTCTTTGAAGAAAGCCATGCGCTGGGATGAGCAAGCGTTTGGCCGTGAGTACGACCTGAACACCTATATGATCGTTGCTGTGGAAGATGCGAATATGGGCGCGATGGAAAATAAGGGGTTGAACATTTTCAATGCGGCTCTTGTATTTGCCGATAAACGAAGCGCCACGGACACGGATTATCTTCGCATTGAGTCCGTCGTAGCTCATGAGTACTTTCACAACTGGACGGGAAATCGAATCACTTGCCGCGATTGGTTTCATCTTTCACTGAAAGAGGGTTTGACTGTCTATCGAGATCAAGAATTTTCAAGCGACACCCAAGATCGAAGCGTCCAGAGAATTCAAGATGTCGAGGCTCTTCGCACCCGTCAGTTCCCGGAAGATGCGGGCCCTAACGCCCACCCCGTTCGTCCCGACTTCGGGGCCTCGATGGACAACTTCTACACTTCGACAATTTACGAAAAGGGTTCCGAAGTCATTCGAATGATGAAGAATCTTGTCGGGGCTCGCGGTTTTCGAAAAGGAATGGATCTTTATTTCGAACGACATGATGGCCAAGCCGTCACGATCGAAGAATTTGTTCAAGCGATTTCAGACGCGAACAAAATTGATCTGACACAATTTAAACTTTGGTATCATCAAGCCGGAACTCCTCAGATTTCCGTGCGCGAAAGTTTCGATCAGAAACAGGGAACCTACACGGTTGAACTTACTCAGCGGATCCCGCCGACGCCTAATCAGACAGCCAAAAAGCCCCACCATATTCCCTTGATTTTTGGATTACTAGATTCCAAAGGTCACAACCTTTCGGCGAAGAGCTCTCACGTGACAACGAACTCCGATGGTGATTTGGTCTTCGAACTTAAACAAGAAACGCAGAGTTTTGTTTTTTCCGGACTGCGCGAAAAGCCTGTGCTCTCTTTGAATCGTCAGTTTTCGGCGCCCGTGAACGTGAAGTGGCGACGCTCGGCTGATGAGCTTCTTCATCTTTTAAAGTATGACTCGGATGGTTTCAACCGACGTGAAGCCCTTGTCGAAGTTCTGTTCCACTATTTTGACGGCTACATTCTCGAAGGAAAAACGGAGATCAGTCCGGAACTCATTCAAGCCTACCGACACATTCTTCAGGACGCGAGCTTAAGCGCAAGCCTCAAGGCCGAGCTGTTGACGTTCCCGGCCGACAGTTTGCTCGCTCAACGCTACGAAGTTCTCGATCCTGAACGGCTCGAGACTGCAAAGAACACTTTGATTTTGGCTCTTGCGCAGACTCTACGCTGGGACTGGAAGGAGCTCTACGATCGCACGCCCGATTCCTTTGGTTTGACCCCTGAGGATTTTGGCCGACGAAAATTGAAGCGTTGGGCTCTGAACTACTGGGCCCGCACCGAAGATCCTCAGGCCCATGCTCTGGTGTCTGAAATGGCCCTGACGTCACCCTTCATGGGACTTCGCTGTTTTGGTCTGCAGACTTTGTGCAACCAAGACGCCAGTTTCAAAACCGAAGCTCTTGAGAAGTTTCGCTGGGACTGGGGGCATGATAGCTTGATCATGAACAAGTGGTTCATGGTTCAGGCCACAAGCACTCACCCCAAGACTTTTGCAAATGTGGTGAAATTGACCCAGGATCCTCTGTTTGAAATGAAGAATCCGAATAAGGTCTCGGCGTTGATCGGCGCCTTTGGTCGCAACATTTTCCGCTTCTACGATCTTGAGCAAAAGCCATATCGATGGCTGAGCGAAAAGATTGTGGAACTGGATAAAATCAATCCTCAAGTGGCCGCAAGGCTTTGTGATGTCTTCAACTTTGTCCCGCGACTCAGATCGGATCTGAAAGAGGATATCCAAAAAACATTAGAGCCCTTGAAGTCTCAAGAGCTCTCAAAAAACACACACGAACTTTTGCAGAAGATTTAAACCTTCTCTGCGACGATGGGGTGTCTCGCGAAAAGCGAGACACTCTTAGAAACTTCCCGACAGCCCGATATTTCCGTAGTACTCGCTGTAGATCGCGACATCTTCGATATTGATATTCTCTTGAGCCAAGGGGACTCCAGCTTCCGCCTTCAAGGAAAGCGTGGGAGTAAAGTTCACCATATACTTCAGGGCGGCTGAAACATCCCAGTTCATCTGGGAGTGATAGTAGAACTTCAAGAAGTCCCGAGAAAAATCATCTCGAAGCGTGGAGTCTTCACCGCGAATCGCCTCGCGATGCCGGTAGTACCCGACCAGGCGCGGAACAAGACCCGTTGAGCCGACGGGAATATCCAACCAGGCATCAGTTCGATACTGATTTCCAAGTCGGTAGCCGTTTTCATTAAATCCGCCCGTGCGAAGAAGCGCGGAAAAGCGTCCTCCCACCTGATAACCGTTCCCAATCCAAAGCGGCGTGATGCCAACACTCTGATCCACAGTTCCGGAACCTAATTGCATATTGTAGGGGTAATTCACAGAGGGATTGGACTTATTCTTCTCGTCGATGGAACCCGTCGGAAGCGACAAACCAAAATCTGTCATCAAAAGAAAGTTGGGAGAGAAGACTTTGGTGTGAATGGCACTGACTACGGTGTCAGAAAGGCCTTGAGTTCGGTCGTTTGAAGAGATTCCAAGCTGCAACAAGCGAGTCACGACATAGGTATCCATGTAAGTCGCGGCGGCCATCAGAGTCCAACTTGGATTAAGTTGATAAGAAAGGCTCATGACCTGCATATGCAGTCGAGTGTCACCAAATTCGTACTGGCCTGTTTCTTCAGGTCTTTCCCCTTGCAAATCGAAAAAGTAAGAATCGAAACTCGCCTTCAGAGGCGAAACTTTGGGTGTCGTCGGTTTCGCCTGAGTCTGCAGAACCTGCGCGGGTTCGGAAGCAAGCGAGCTCGAGCTTGAACCTTCGCCCTCACTCTGCGCCCAAACGAGCGAGCTTGTTAGGATCCACACAGCGCTAAAAATGAGTCCACGATTGTTCACAAAAACCCTCCGAAACCTCAACCGTTTAGGCAAGGAGCTCTAGTGGGTCAATCAAAAACGACTCGAGCAATTGCTCGAGTTTTCACTCAGGCCTTGAGATTGAAAAAAGGAAAGAGCTTAAGGCCTTGGAATGAGCGACCAATTTTAAAACTATTTTGTGTTGGCGTGGGCCGTACAGTGAACCAAAAATTCGTGTCGAGTCTCACCGTTGCGCTTAAATTCACCCCGCAAGTCAGAGGTCACGGTGGAAGAATGGGCATCTTCAATTCCACGCGCGATCACGCAGAAGTGTTTGGCATTGATGTGAACCGCAACATCTTCGGTCTGCAAAACACCCTGAAGACAATCGGCGATTTGCTTCGTTAATCGCTCTTGAACCTGAGGTCTTCGAGCAAAGTACTCGACGATTCGATTAATTTTCGAAAGGCCAATGACCTTCTTCGAGGGAATGTAGGCCACGGTTGCAAAGCCTTGAATGGGTTGAAAGTGATGCTCGCAGGTCGAAAGTAATTCGATGTCCTGAACGAGAACCATCTGATCGTAATCCATTTTGTTTTCAATCGTCGTGATCTTCGGGAAGTGTTTTGGATCTAAGCCTTTAAACACCTCGCGAACAAACATCTTTGCAATTCGTTTTGGTGTGTCCCGCAAAGAATCGTCCTTCATGTCCAATCCCAGCGTCACCATGATCTCATGAAAATTTTCTTCAATAATTTTGATCTTCTGATCATCGGTCAGATTATTCGGCGCCAAGGGGCTTGGAATCACTTCCTTCAGAAGTTTTTCAATCGCCGCAGGCAGGTTGTCAGGGGAACGTAAAATCTTTGCCATGGAGAGGTGGTAACATATTTTAGGTCCACGTGGCATGTTTAAAAGACTTTAAACTGACGCGTTGAAGACATTACAGGCCCGAAAGGGACTCTTGTTTCAAAATTAGACACTCTAGCGGGCCTTTAAACGCTCTCATCGCCCCCTGCCCCCGGAACGTTTTTCGCAGACTTGGGCATGGATGTGAGCTCTCGCGCGGTCAGAGCTCGCAGTGGAACGTTAGGGAAGGGAAGATTTCATGATGGGTTTCAAGTGGGACGGGCGCTGGCTCCTCATGCTGGGTTTGAACTTGGCCACTCTTGTCGCTCAGGCGGGTGTTGAGTTCTACCGCGTGGATCAGCATCCCGCGATTCGAAATCCCGTCTGGATGAACAAAGCGATTCAAATTCAATTGACCCCGCGAGGACAGAAAGTTTTCGGAGGCGACTTGAATGAGCTTCTCGAGAATCTGGGAGTGGTCATCAATGAGGCGTATTTTCCTGAGCTTATCTATGTTTCCGAACATCCGATCTCAGTCGAAAGGTTAGCCGAAGAAAAGCCGGAAGAGTTTGCTATGTTGATGCAGGTTCGGCGTTTTTTCCAGCAGTACCTGAAAGGAATTCAGTTCAAGGACTTCCGACCTCGAATTCGCTTGGGCCCTTCCGAGTATCTCGCGCAAATTGATCGTTTGGCCCTCGTGGCCGACGAAGAGCTGATGAAACAGCTTGGGAAAACCGACGGCGCTGTTTTTGTCTTGGAGCTCACGGTTTCTCACTTTCATGCGCAGGCCACTCAGATTGAGGCTCAGGATCTTGACAACCCTTGGCTCGGGCAAGTCGGGGTCTCGAAGCCGGTCTTGCAAATCGGCTCTCCTAAGATTCCTCTGCGAGCCCGCCTTCCCTTCTACGTGAAGGTTGATCGCGCTGGCAGTCTGTATTTTGAAGCTCTTCGTTTGGAAGAAAATCTGGATCAGACCCCTGTCTCGGTTCACTATGAGCGTCTGCTACTTCCTGAGTTTGAGTTCAAAGTGGCCGGCCAACAAGAAAGCTACAAAATTTCTCTCGATGAAAAGGCATTCAAAAACCTGGTCGATCAAAATCTTGCTCAAGGACTTCGAGTTGTTCGAGACTACGTTCGAAAGTACCTTCAAGAAGACTTTCCGAAACTGCTCAACGCGAAGGCCCGCGAGGTTTTGAAAGATGGACTTGAGCAGGTGCAGAGTCTTCCCGCTGCGGGCTCTAAACCCGGCGACACGCGTCCCCCCCTTTCTTTAGGGATGAAGATGTCCGACTTGAAGCTGCACAAGGGTTTGGTCGGAATCACTCTGGACGTTTTTGCTGAGGACACGAGCCTCAGTGGCGCGACTCCCTTCTGGCAGAAATCCGGAGCGCGAGGGGCTCCCTCCTTCCACCATCTCCCCGCTGAACAGTACGACTTGGCGTTTGCAGTCGACCGAGCCGTCTTCAATCGCATCGTTCACCTCAGTTTTAATCGTAAAAACTTCAAACAGCTCGAGACCTGCCCGGGCACGCCTCCCATTGAACTTCTGAATCCACCCGGGATCGATTTTGCTGAGTCCAAAAGCAACACGAACAATCTGCAGTCTTCGCTTTCGATTTACATTGATGCCCTAGTTCCCTCGCCGCCGGAGCAAACGAAAGGTCTTTTAGCTCCTTTAAAAGAAAAATTGCGGCTGATCTTCCAGTATCAAGCGGTGATCCGCCCCGTGGCCCCGGGTTCGGTGAAGCTGGGAATTTACCCCGTTGGAGTAGACCTGAAAACATTACAAGTGGACGATTCCAGTCTGACGTGGGTCGGTCGACTGGCAAAAAACAAAGTCGTTCGCGAAATTGGGAAAGTCTTGTCGAATGGGACGGGCTGCGGTAATAACTCCTCGCTTGCGGATTTCGAACTGATCAATTCGCTCTGGGGAATTCCCATTCAGTTCGTAAAAATTCAAGTCGATCCACAGGGCCAGTTGATGCTTTACATGGATCTAGTCTCTGAGAAGGCCCGAAAGATGAGGAACTAAAATTATGAAAAACCTAATCCAAATTCTTCGCGAAAGGTTTCTTCCTCTGATGACTCTGCTGTTGGGACTTGGCCTGATGAGCGGCTCGTTTGCTCAACGAAGAGCCGAGGCTGGACGTTTTGATACGGTTCCCGCCATTCGTCTGCAAAATACAGCGTCCCTTCAGGGTCGCTATGTCCATGTGTTGTACTTTGTGGGTCAGCGTCTTCCGATCGAAGTGACGGCCTCTCCCAAAATTCGTGTGGCTCGAGAGGTTCAACGCATGAAAGTGACGGGCAACGAAGTGACTTTCCCAAGCGTCACAATCGAGCACATGCCCTTGATCGGGACCTACAACTTGATCTTGATTGTCGTTTCGGACAGCTCCGAGATTCTGTGGGTGAACCCCGAGGACAATGTTCAACCAAACTACCAGCAGCTCCGACTGCTCAACCGCGCCTTCGTCGAACAAAGCATTCGCGACCGCGGGCAAGACCAAACCCTCGAACTTTCGCTGTAGAGCTCAACGCGAACGCAAGCGGTTCCCCGTGCGACTTTAAGACTCAACACCCGAGTCGCTTGGATGTTCGGGTCAGCCGCTCAGCCGCACGAAGCGGAACTCGCGGCCAGCCCTCTCACTTGCTTCACACGGAGTTCATCGCGCGGGTCTGCTTGAGCCGGTAGAGGAACTGATTGAACTGCTTCAAGTAGCGCTCGCGCTCGTGGTAGCCGAGCTCCCGCTCACGGTGATTGGCTTCGAAATACCCCTTGAGCCCGAGCTCTTCAAGCGAGCTTAAAAGAATTCTCGTGTAGACAAGGCCATCCCAGAAGCGCCCGAACTTCACTCCACGCCTTGCCCCTGTGATCTTTCTCGCAAGCAGGCTTGAGAAGCTCTTTAAGAACTGCTGAAACCGCCCTCGATCTTTAAAGCGCACTTTCAGATGTAGATGATTTCCCATATTCACGAAATCCAGAAGCTCCACGAAGAACTTCTTTGATTTTTCTCGTAAAAGAGACTGCACGAGCTGCTGATGCCTGTAGAACGAGAGCTTTCCTTGGGCTTTAGAGGATTTAAACACCACATGATGGACGCGACCCACTTGCAGGGGGCGAGCGACCTTTCGACGTTTCTTCAGGCTCACACCACCAAAGGTGCGAGCTTTCAGCGAACGCAGAGAGTGTTTCGGGATCAAATCGAGTTGTTTTTCAGTCTTCATTTAAATGGCAATATAATTACATTGCGAAACAAGTCAAGAATTAATTCGCATTTATCTGCATTTTTCTTTGTGATCTCTAGGATTTAGCGAAGGCTCAGCGCAAGGCCCGAAGCTCCCGCTCTCTTGGTGCGAGGCGCTTAAGACCAACCCCGCTCTTGACTCAAGGCCCGTGAGACCAGCTCCCCTCGCCTTGAGCCCGTGAGCGCAATGCCTTTACGAGCCTGATGAGACAGAGGAATCGCGGTGGATTCACGCTCAGCCGCTTACCCGCGTGAGACGACGGAGTCGAGAGGGATTCGCGCTCAGCCTCCTCGCTAGCCCGAGACCAAGGAATCGCGCCGGGTTCATGCCCAGTCTCGCGCGACGGACTTGTGCTCAGCCTCTTTGGATCGCGCCCAGTCTGTCGCTAGGCCGGGGCCGGGGATCCTGAGGGCGGGCTTGCGGCTTACTGATTCAGCGTGATGGGCACGAGAAGCCGCTCGATCTAGCTTACTGTGATGAGGGCGCGGATTTTTTCTACCATTTTAAGGGCGGCGGTTTGGCCGCTGAGGAGGGCGGAGTAGACTGTTCCTTTTTCGTGGGCGGGGACGAATTCGCCGGCCCACAGGAGGCTTTCGTTGAAATCGCCTTGCTCGAAAAGAGTGGAGTAAGAGCCCCACTGCCCGGGCTCCCAAACTGTTCGGGCCCCTTGAATGAAGGGTTTATCCTTCCAGTTCAGAACGTGGTAATCGAACTGACCCTCTTTTTGGACCGCTCCATTGCTTAGCAATCCGGATCGCCAATTTTCGATATCAGGAAGCGTCCACGGGGACTGAGATCCTCCACGCAAACCGCCGATCCAGTCATGGCTCGTGGTCTTGACATACGAAAGCTGAATTTGATTTCGATAGAACGACTTTTCAATTTGATCGAGAGTTCCAGACTTAAAATTCACAAAGGTTTTTCCTGATTCTCCCAATCTCAAAGATCGCAAGGCCTGCTTTTTTCCCTCGGGGAGATCAAGATTCAAGAACCCGTCGATTTTTGCGTACTGATTCGCCGGCAAAGCGAGAATCAAATTGTGAGTCTCGAGAACTTCCGTACCCTTCGGCGTTTTGAAAACACAACGAAAGCCTTCTTCCGTTTTCCGAATTCCATTCAAGACCCAACGCAAGCGCACGAGATGCTCAGGAATCACGCCCGCGATTCGATCATAAAGCGCGCGATTCAAAGATTCCCAACCACCCTTCACTCGATACTGAGTTCGCGTTCGACGCTCGGGGTGCTGATCCCAGACCCACCGAAGGGCGCTCACTTTGTCGGCCTCGCTGGCATATTGGGATCGAGCGCGAGCTTCCCAGTATTGCACAACGCGCTCGTCCGGTTGCACCCAATGCACACGAAGAAGCTGAGCCATCGAGAGCGCATCCAGCTCCTGAGCTAAACTGGGAGAAAGAATCTGGTAGGACTCACCGGTTCCAAACGTGCGCACTCGGTCCGCGATCATTCGTTGAATCACCGGAGCCGCCAATTGTTGGTAGTCGGTCTCGGTCAAAAGGTCCCCACGACTGGATCGCCACAAAGGACACTGGGACGGATCCAGCAGACTCTCTTCCCACTCAATCTGGAACTCCTTCAGAAGTTCAAAAATCAGGCGATGATGAGATTCAAAGGTGTCGGCTCCCATTTCAAAGGCGGAACCATCCGAAGCCGTAACCGTGTAGAGCCGGCCGCCGGGGCGATTCGACGCTTCGAAAAGACGAAAGGGGATTCGATTTTTCTTCAAGGTATGAGCTGCCATCAGGCCCGCCGCCCCTCCTCCGATCACGAAGACTTCCTTTTCGAATTCTCGTTTTCCCGAGGTAAAAAGCGAATCCAGGTTTGCGCACCCGGTCAGCCCCATCAACCCCGTCAAGCCAAAAGCCGATTGCTTTAAAAATCGCCGGCGCGGAACGGAAACCCCCTGTTGTCCCCAAGTCGCCGAATCGGAATGCCGTTTTTTCCGGCCATGAGATTTTTTCGAGGTCAAACTCAAGCTACACCTTTTTGCAAAGAGAGGTTACATAGACTCCATCATGATTTGGTCGGAAAGTCTATTGAACCAACTCTTGGAACGCGGCTGGGGCTACGATGATGCAGTCCTTGATCGGGGTCTTGGAGCTCGATGGCAAAAACTCTTTGAGAAAAAGCAGTCATCCGCTCTGTTTCGCCAGTCTCATATTGCCCAGCATCGAACTCGCCTCGACATTCGATCAGATCAAATTTGTTGGCTCGACGGGAAGAATCATGAAGACCATGACGTGCTTCAAACCCTCGAAGAATCTCGACGAGTCGCTCAAGAGGATCTGCGAGTTTCCTTTCCTGAAATCGAGGCCCACTTTGCGCATTATCCCCGGGGTAGCTCTTATGGCCGCCACTGCGACCAGCCTCAGGGTCAGGGTTCTCGTCGACTGACTTTCGTTGTGTATCTGCATCACGAGTGGCAGCCCGGTTGGGGTGGCGAGCTTGTGATCACGGATGGCGATTGCGATCGGCCCCTTGAAATCATTGAACCCAAGCCCCTGCGCGTTGTGTTTTTTAAAAGTGACGAAGTCTGGCATGAAGTGAGAAAATCGAATTTTGATAGACACTCTTTGACCGGTTGGTTCCGCCATGGACGCACTCTTCTCTCCGATCGTAAGACAGATTCTTTTTGATCGACTGGCCTTTCGCGGTCTGATCTTGGGGCTGTCTTTTGTGGCGGCGCTCTTGGGACTTGTCGCAGCCTACTATCAGAAACTCTTCATTGATTCACTCGTAGGTGTTCAGCTTCTGGGGGCCCCCCAGGATCAACTCAGTCTTCTGGTTTTTGCTTTCTTAAGTTTTCTTTTTTCCAGCGTCCTCAACCAATCGAATCTCTACCTGGGATTTCGAGAGGCCCTGATCTCGCAAAAAAATTTGGCGCGAGATCTTTATCGACAGGCCCTGCGATTAAAGAGTGAAAGTCTTGAAAAACGCACCGTGGGAGAAATTGTCTCTCTGTATGCCACAGATATTCCGTCGGCCACCATCCTTCTTGAACAGACTCTGCCGTTTGGAGCGAGCACCTTCTTCCCGATTCTTTTGACTCCTTTCGCCCTTGAAGCCCTGGTCGGAACGCCGCTCTGGGAGGCTTTTATTTGTGTGGTGTTCATTGCGGGACTCAATACAGCTTTGGCTTTCCGTCAAAGTCGCTTTTTCTTTCATTTTAAACAACTGGCGGCTCAGCGGGCTTCTCTGGTGAACGAGTGGCTGCAGAATATTCGCACACTCAAAATTCTGAATTGGATTCCGGCCTATGAAAAGCGGATCTTTGAAGTGCGGGAACGAGAGACCCTGAATCGAATTCGAATGGTGACCAACGGTCAGGTCATGAATGCGATTACCTCCCATGCCCCTTTTGTTTTTAATATCGTCGCGGGCGTTCTTCTTGTTGTTGTTCAAGAGCGGCCTCTGTCGGCGGGCGAAATTTGGGCGGTTTTCTGGATTCTCGGGCTTTTCCTTAACAGGCCCTTGCGGCAACTTCCCTGGTTTTTTACTTTCGCCTTTGACGCTTTGACATCGACCCGACGGCTGGAAGGTTTTCTGAAGATTCAGTCTTTCGACAACTTTGATATCAAATCTCCGCGTAACTCGACGGCTGGTGAGACTTTGCTTGAAGTCAAAGGCCTACGCTGGTCGAACGAACTGGGTCCCGTTCTGCAAGGACTGGATTTGCGAATACGAAAAGGCGAAAAGGTGGCCATCCTTGGCGAAGTCGGAAGTGGAAAATCCGCGTTCCTTTTGTGTCTGATGGGAGAACTCAAGGCCCACTTCGAGAACTTCACTTTTGAGGGTCAGCCCGTTGAAGGCCCGGTCGCACAACGCTTGCGAACGATCATGAATTATGTCCCGCAAGAGTCCTTTCTGATGAATTCAACCCTTCGTGATAATGTCTCGTTCGAGTACGAAAAATCCAGCCTGGAAGATCCTGAGCTTAGTCTTCATCTGAACCGTGTGGATTTTAATCCTAAGTATGAAGGACTTGCGGAAGGACTCGACACCCCGATTGGTGAGCGCGGGGTGAACCTTTCAGGAGGACAACGTCAGCGGCTGAGCCTCGCGCGCTCGATCGCGCAGCGACGCTCGTTGATCCTGATCGATGATTCGCTCAGCCAGCTTGACTCGAAAACTGAGCTCAAGATTTTACAGGAACTTTTTTCTGGGCCCCTGCAAAATAAAACCGTGATCATCGCCACTCATCGAAAGACGGTTCTCCAGTTCGTCGACTCCGTTTATGAAATGGTGGAAGGACGCTTGAATCCCATGGAGTTGCGACCATGAGTTCAACTTTAGGATTTGAAAAGGAGAAGGTCTTCGAGGGTGGATTCAAGAGTTCAGTTTTTCAAACCCTTTTGATGGCCTATCGACCTTTTGCTCGCACCCTGTTGGTGGTCTTGAGCTTGGGCTTCATCGGGCGCCTTCTCGCTTTGGCGAATACAAATATGGTGGGCTACTGGGTCGATAGCTTAACGGATCCAGCGCGATTACCCGAAGCGATGCAGACATGGACGACTCAAGATTTTTTGCTGGGCTTGAGCTTTTTGACCGGGGCGGGCTTTGCCCTGACCACGTTATTTCGTGTGACCTTTTCACGTCTTTCGGCCCGTGCCGTGTCCACCCTGTATGACGAGACGACTCTTCGAGTGTCCCGGGCACCGATGAGTTTTTTTGATCGCAATCCCCTGGGCCGGATTCTCACGCGCTTCACCTCAGATTACGGCAACATCTTCCGACTCTTCGGGGGCCCCCTTGCGGAATTCTTTTCCATTCTTTTTGACCTGGTTTCGCTGTTCCTTCTGATGATTTGGGTTCACCCGTCCTATCTTGCGATCATGGGGTTGTATGCAGCCGCCAACTACGGTGTCTACGTTCTCAATCGAAGTCGACTGCGAACGGCCCGGCGAACTCTCTCACATCAGCGCGGCCCCTCAATTGCGCACTTTGCCGAAACCGCTCAAGGTGCGATTAGCATCCGGCTGTTCGAGAAAGAGGCCTTGTTCAGCAATTACTTCGCAAGCCTGGATCAAACCTTCCTCGAGTCGAAGAGAAAGACGTTTGCCCTCGTGATTGGCTACATCGTTCAAATGAACACTCTGTCGACACTGTGGTTTCTTCTGGTGGGCGTTTACTCCTGGTGGGGACTGAAGCAGGGCCTGATGAGTGTGGGAGACGTTGGCGTTTCGATGGGACTGATTCTTTTTTCTTTCAGCTCGATCCAGATGTTCTTTGAATGGTTGACTCAGCTGGAAGAGGGTTTTGTTGGGGTCGAACGGATGGACGATTATCTGCGTCGTCCTTTAGAACGATTCACAAAGTTGCCCTCGGAGGTCCTCTACCCTACGGGCCACCCCGTCGAGCCGCGCGAGGTTCCCGTTGTCAGATCGAAGAATCGCTACGAAATCCAGTTTCGAAATGTGACCTTTCGCTATGCTGAAGATCAAAATGAAATTCTTCGCAATTTGACCCTGACGATTCCCGAAGGCGAACGCTTAGGAATTGTGGGCCGAACGGGCAGTGGAAAATCCACTCTGTTACAATGTCTTTCCCACCTGTATCCCTTTGAAGGAGAGATCTCGATTGGCCCCCACAATCCTTCGCAAGGCGGTGACCTGATCGCGCTTCGTGAATGCGTCTCATATTTACCTCAGGATCCGGTCATTTTTAAGACGTCCCTTCGAGACAATCTCGACCTGCAGGGTCGATCGACAGACGACGAGATTGTGCAAGCGCTCATGAAGGTTGGGCTCGGGCCGTGGTTCGCCTCGATTGGGCTTAGTCTTAACTATGAACTTCAGGAAAAAGGGAAAAATCTTTCCTTGGGTGAAAAACAACTTTTGGGTCTGGCCCGTTGTCTTTTGCAAAAGGCTCCCATCTTGATTTTAGACGAAGCGACGAGCTCTCTGGACCCCGTCAGTGAAAGAATCGTGCTGAGCGTCCTCGAGAATGAGTACAAAGGGAAGACCTTGATCTTTGTGGCCCATCGACTTCAGACTCTCAATTTCTGCGATCGCATCCTTTGGATGGAAAAAGGACGCGTGCGATTGCAGGGCACCCCCAGCGAGGTCCTGTCTCAGTTTGAGAATCGAATTGAAAAGACCGAGTGACAACCATCGGTGCCCGTCCAGTTTTTTGTCAGAACGACTCAAGTCTTGTCTTGCCGATAACCGATCCATTCAGTAAGACAGAGACAACTGTGCATTTGACACACTCGCGGCGGACGTGTCCCGCGAGTTATGGGGGCCATTGTGTCAACGGAAGAAAAAGAACTCACCACCCCAGAGGAAACGGCTGTTTCGCCCGAAACAGAGTTGGTCCTACTTGCCAGTTCCTGGTCGGCCCTGTCGCGTGAAGAGCGCAAAGAAAAGTTTCAATCTCTGGCCCGAACCGATGCGGAAGAACTCTTTCTTAGTTTGAACACTCACGATCAGGCTGAACTGTTTCAGGACTTTTCGGGCTCTCTGGAAAAACGCTCGTGGGTTCGTCTTCTCGCGCCTGATGACGTGGCCGATTTGATCCAAGAGCTGGGAACTGAGTTCCGCGAGGAAGTCCTTGGACTCTTAGACCCCCAAACTCGCCGTGAAGTGACAGCTCTTCTGGCCTACGCCGAAGATAACGCCGGGGGCCTGATGAGCTCTCGATTTGCCCGACTTCGACCCGACATGACTGTTGACGAAGCGATCAGCTACCTTCGGCTTCAGGCAAAGACCCAAGTAGAAACCATTTATTACGCCTATGTTTTGAGTTCGACCCAGACGCTGTTGGGTGTGGTCTCGTTCCGCGAATTGTTTTCAGCCGCTCCTCAGAAAAACGTGCAAGACATCATGCAGACCGAGGTCATCCGAATTCCCGTCGACATGGACCAGGAGCAAATCGGACGAATTTTTACGCAGCAAAACCTGATGGCGTTACCGGTGATCGATCCCGATGGCGTCATGAAGGGTATCGTCACGTTCGATGACGTTGCGACGGCTATTCAACGAGAGGCCACTGAAGATATCCAGAAGTTCGGGGGTCTAGAAAGCTTAGAAGCGCCCTACTTCAAACTGAGTTTTCAAGAGATGCTTCGCAAACGCGGGGGTTGGCTGATTGTGCTTTTCCTTGGGGAAATGCTGACCGCAACAGCCATCAGTTTTTATCAGCTTGAAATCGAGCGCGCGGTCGTCCTCACCTTTTTCCTTCCCCTGATTATCGCAAGCGGAGGAAACTCCGGGTCCCAGGCTTCGACGCTGATCATCCGAGCTCTCGCTCTTGGAGAAGTGCGCCTGAAGGACTGGTGGCGAGTTTTCGGAAAAGAAATTCTGATGGGGATTTGCCTAGGCGTTTTACTGGGAATCGTGGGCTTGTTGCGCATTCTGTTTTGGCCTTCGAGCGAATCCCTTTACGGACCCCATTATGTGGCCATTGGATTCACGGTTTTCTTCACGCTTATTTTCGTTGTGGCTTACGGAACGATCACGGGTTCGATGCTGCCGTTCCTGCTGAAGCGTTTTAAGTTCGACCCCGCTTCGGCCTCGGCCCCCTTTGTCGCGACCCTGGTGGACGTGATGGGTCTCGTGATCTACTTCAGCATCGCAAGCCTGATTCTGAAAGGCTCGCTTCTCTAAAATAAAACTTCACTTTCGATTTTGTGATCGGTGCGCGTCCCGCTTAAGCCGCGAAGGATTTTTTGGTCCAGCTTAGAACTCGATCGACGATGGACTGAGAGGCCTGCTGGAACTGCACGCCATAGGCCTTACGCTCTTCGCTCCAGACAATGCGTCCTTGGACCTCGATCTCGCCATCCCCGTTCGGATTTGAAATCTTCATGGTCACCAGAGAGCCCTTTTCAATCAGGTCCGCTGCCGAGAACGACAATCCACCCATGGACAGAGTCTTCATTTGTCCTTGGATCTCGCGACCTCCCAGAGAGACACGAATGTCGGACCGAACCTGAAAGCGCTCGTACTTTCGCCGTGAACTTGGAGTCATGAGACGGAACGTCATCCACACGGCAAAAGGCAGCAGCATTACAAAAATGACCGCAACAGCGCCGGCGGCTCCACTGCCGCCGGCGCTACCGCCACCAGAGCCCAGCGCTCGCACAAGCCCACAGCCTCCACCGCCCGATTGGGCCGCTTCAGAAGCGAGATCTGCTGCACTGTAATTTGGACTATAAGAAGGTTGTGCTGCCGCCATTGAGACGGAATTTTTCGAAAGCAGCACAAGATTGTAGGCGTTCACACGCCCCTGTGTTGAAACACGATTCACAAGATTAGATCGCGTGTTCACTGTCGACATCACCAGTTGTTTCACCTGATAGCCAGTTAGCTGAGGAGCCTCACGCCACGCTAAGGCCGCAATTCCTGATACGAAGGGGGCTGCCATGCTTGTTCCGGAAAGCAAGGCATACAGGCCGCCCACGTAAGTGCTGTAGATGAAGTGACCCGGAGCCGCGACGTGAACGCTTGTCGCTCCATAGTTCGAGAACGATGAAAGATTATCAGCATCTGTCGTGGAAGCGACGGCAAGGTTGGCGGGAACATCGTAGGCCGCCGGGTACATGGGGCTCACGTCGTTGTTCATGGCGCTGTTGCCCGCTGCGGTGACAACCAGAACCTGATGATCGTAGGCAAACTTGAGGGCATCGAGCAGGGCACGACTAAAGGATCCACCACCCCATGAGCAGTTAATGACTTGTGCGCCGTTTTCGACCGCGTAGTAAATGGCTCGAACCGCATCACTCGTGCGACCTGAGCCAGCGGCGTTCAAAAATTTCAAAGGCATAATTCGAATTCGCGAACGATCGCGAGTCGTCGAAAAGATGTCGAGTCCCGTCCCAACCACGATTCCTGCGACATGGGTTCCATGCCCTTCATCGTCTTGGGGCGAGGCCACATTCGAGTAGAAGTTCCAGCCATTCACATCGTCTACGTAACCATTGAAATCATCGTCAATGCTATTGCCTGGAATTTCTGAAGCGTTCGACCAAATCGACTCGGTCTGAGTAAACACGATGTGATCAATCTGCACACCGGTATCAATGACGGCCACGATCGGGCGATTCGAAGCACTGTAGGGCGACATCTCGGTCCAGGCATTTGTCACTTGAACGGGCGCGAAGTTCTGAAAATAGGTGGTCGAGCTCATCATGCTGACGTCTGAGTCTGAAAATGTCTGAACGGAGCTGGCACTTTGGCTGTCACGGGGAAGTGAAAGAACGTAGTTGGGCTCGATATAGTCGACGTCCGGATCATGGGACAAGGTTTGGAAGTCCTGGGAGTTGTCGATTTTGACGTGATAAACGCCCGAGCGCGTGACTTGCCCCTTCATCACCATCTTGCCCGAGAGCTTCGCCTGCACTGTTTGAAAGGAGCGAGAACTCTTCATCTTCACAAGATATTCGCCGGGAACAGCTTCCACACCGTCAGGAATAGATTGCGCTAAAGCTACGCTTAAGACCCAGTACATCAGCATACCCTCTTCTTTTCGGTCGAAAGTCTAGGCCGCTCAAGATTCAAATTGAGACCAAATTAAAAGGGCTGGATTATCATAATGAGACAGCGCTCCAGCCAAGGCGAAACACGACTATGAATCGATTCAAAACAATCTTCCTGCGCGGCCTTTTGACCCTCTTGCCGATGGCCGTGACCATCTACATTTTGTACGCCGGCATTTTGATTTTTGAAAATTTCTTGGGTGGCGTGATTAAGTTTGTTCTCCCCGAACGAGACTATATCCCGGGGTTGGGATTTGCGCTCACGATTGTCTTGATCTTTGTCTTTGGTCTTCTGCTCAATAATCTGATCGTCGAAACCCTTCTTCGAAAACTTGAAGAGAGCTTGAAAGAGATCCCCCTCGTGAAGGCCGTCTACTCACCGGTCCGGGATCTTATGAATCTTTTTTCGGGATCGGGAAAGCGCGGCCTTCAAGGAGTCGTGCTTGTTCCCTGGTCGGAATCGGGTCCCCTTTCTATTGGGCTTGTGACGCGGGATAAATTTGATGACATTCCCAAGCTTCAGGACCAGGATCTGATCGCGGTTTTTATTCCGCTAAGTTACGGGGTCGGGGGCGTGACGATGCTCTTCCGGAGGAGCCAAGTGAGACCTCTCGATATTCCGATCGAAAAAGCTTTGCAGCTGGCTATCACGGGTTGGGTGAAGATCGATCCCGCTCAAGATGGAAAGCTGCCCAAATAGACGTCCACAAGGATCAAGATGAGCACGAAATCTGAAAACCCACTCTCCGCTTTGGCAAAGGCCCAACAGGTCAACCTGGATCCAGAAAAATATGGCACCTTTGCCGAAATCGGCGCGGGCCAAGAAGTGGCTCGGCACTTTTTTCTTGCCGGCAAGGCCTCGCAGACCATTGCGAAGACGATCTCTGCCTATGACATGATTTACAGCGACGAAATTTATGGCCGTGAAAAAAATGGCCGCTATGTCGTGAAGTCTCGTTTGATGAAGATGTTGGACAAAGAGTTCAGCTTGATGCTTCGACGACTTCAAGAGCATCGCGGCTCTCGCTCCACGTTCTTTGCGTTTGCGAACACCGTTGCGACGGGAAGTTCTGAAACCCCGCGCTGTCATGGTTGGATGGGAATTCGATTCCAGACAAAACCGAATGGCCCCCATCACGATATTATTCTACACGTTCGCATGATGGATCGCCACCGCCTGCAGCAGCAGGACTCTCTGGGGATCCTCGGGGCCAATCTCGTCCATGGCGCCTTTTATCATCGAAAGACGTCTCAAGAATTCATCAACCATTTGGTGGACAATCTTAAGAACGGTCAGATCATGATCGACTATTTCGAGGCCACGGGTCCGGACCTCAAACACTTTGACAATCGACGTATCAACATTGAACTCGTGAAGCGAGGTCTTGCGGAAGCCGTGATGTTTGAGGCCGATCAGTCCCTCGCCTCAATAAGTGACGCCGTCTACGGAAAATCGCTCTTGATTCAACGGGGCCACTACCGGCCCATGACGATCAGCCATTGGGACATGATGCAAAGGGGCCTTGAACAGCTGAAGGCTGATGTCAAAGATCTGAAACTGAAAACGCAAGATGTCGTCTCGCTGAACGAAATTGAAGTTTCTGGCGAGAACGATATCGACGACATCCTGCTTCGCATGGAGTCCTTAAGCCACCTGGGGCTTCGAACACTGATCACGAACTTTCCGCTGTACTACCAACTGAAGTCCTTCTTCCGGAAATACACGCAAGCCCCGATGATCCTGGTGATGAGTGCGTCCCACTTGGACCGCATCTTTGATCCTCAAAATTACAAGAATCTGGAAGGGGGCATCTTCGAAGGACTTGGAAAACTTCTGGATGAAAACACCCGCCTTTACATCTATCCGTACAAGACGGAAAAGAGTTGCCTGACAGTTTCTACTTACGGACCCGCGGCGAATGTTCGCAATCTCTTTGAGCACTTCACCGAAAACGAATTCATCCTGGATATCAGCGGTTGCGATCAGTCGCTGCACTTCTTCCACTCGGAAGAGGTTCGCCGGCTGATGCAAAAAAAGGATAAACATTGGGAAGACCTCGTACCCGAGAAGCTCATTGAATTCTTAAAAGAAAAAAAGTGGCCGAAAAACTAAAGGTCTAGACGATCAGTAGAATATAAATCAAATTCGGTTTATCGCGACTCAAGCCACTCAATCAAGGCCTGAACAGATTGAGCATTGCCGCCGGCCGCATGAAAGGGTCCCACAGCCTTGTCCGTCCAAGAGTACATATCAAGGTGGGCCCATTTTTTCCCACGCACGAACTTCTGCAGGAACAAAGCGGCCGTGATCGCCCCGCCAAACGATTCACCTGCATTCTTGAAATCAGCAAAGGGTGAGCTGTACGCCGAGAAATAGCGCTCCATTAAAGGAAGTCGCCAGTTCATGTCCCCGGCTTTTTGTCCCGCACGATTGAGCTCTTCAGCCAAATCGTCATCGTTACTGAAAAGACCCGCGAGCTCAACCCCGAGAGCGACACGGCAAGCCCCCGTCAAGGTGGCCATATCGATAACGGTCTCGACTTCGGGCTTTGACGACACCGCAACATCCAGGGCATCGGCCAAAACCAGCCGGCCCTCGGCATCGGTGTTGTCGATCTCAACGGTCGCTCCCGAGCGAGCTTGGTAGACATCGCTGGGTCTCATCGCATTTCCATCGACGGCGTTCTCGGCTAGGGCACAGTAGAAATCGACCGGATGCTCATAGCCACTCTTGTCCACCCAGTAGGCAAGCGCCAATGTCGAGGCCGCGCCCCCCATATCTTTCTTCATCAGGCGCATCCCCGAAGAGGGCTTGATGTCCAATCCCCCTGTATCAAAGGTGATGCCCTTTCCCACAAAGGCGACCGGGGCCCGGCGAGATTTTTTTCGAGGTCGATAGGAAATTTTCAGAAGTCGCGGAGGATTCGCAGAACCCTGGCCCACGGCCAGGATCAAATGGCATTTTTCCGATTTCAATTTCGACTCATTCCAAACCGAAATTTTTGAACTTGCCGAGAACTTCAGTTTGCGAGCCAACTGCACAAAGTGCTCGGGCGTCATCAAATTCGGAGGCGTGTTCACAAGATGGCGGGCAATGTTCACACTGGCGGCTCGAACTTGGCTTCGCTTCAAAAGATTCTCGTCGAGCTCTCCGTCACCCTTGTTGAGAAACAATGTCTTACTCTGCAAACTCTTGAAGGTTTTTTCACTGTCCTTGTACGAGTAGCAAGCCATGTCCAGACCCACCAAGGCTCCCAGTTCCATATCGTCAGACGTTTCATGAAAGTGTAAAACCACTTCCCTCACGGCGGCCACTTTCAAGGCCGCGGTCACGGTCCCCAAGAGATCCCGAGATTTTGCGTAAAGCGATTCGTCCAATCGGCCCAAATGCGTCTGACCACTCGGGGCGTTCGGCTTCAAAATCCAGACGGGACCTTCGGATCCTTGAAAGCTCAACCACTCTTTCTCGGACTGCTGAAGAGTCTCGGCATCCCAGCCGGCCTGATGGAGCTCAACCAAAGACGAAACAAGCCCGGCCTTCGCCGACCCCACCAAATGCACATGGGCACGTGCGACATTTTTCTTCTTTTGATGCGGACTCCAAGTCTTGGCAGTGGCGATCCACGACGAGACCATACTTTCCTCCCAAACATACCGTTTTGCTCGAAACCGGCATTGATTGTTGCATATTTTTTCCTGAAAATGAAAGGATGAAGTGGCCCGATTCTTCGACTGCAACCCAATCGCTCAAATTTGCTCTGTGGAACGTCGAGAATCTTTTTGTGCTGTTCGACCAGAAACCCAACGGGGACCTGAGCAAGCTCGAGGAACCCCAATGGCAGAAGCTTAGCAACTCGATTTACGAAAATAAACCGCTTAAAAAAGTCCTCGAGCTTCAAAAGATCATCCGCGAGATGAGTCCCGACATTCTGATGCTCTGTGAAGTCGGCGGGCCCGAGTCCCTAGCGAATTTTAATCAGCACTTTCTCAACAATGAGTACGCCACGGCGCTGGTCGAAGGCAATTCCGATCGCAATATCGATGTGGGTTTTCTGGTGCGCCGATCCCTACCCTTTTACTTTGATCTGCAGTCCAACAAGAACCGCCCGATCAATTTCTTTTATCCTCAGGCGGCGCTGCAAGAAAAGAGTCCGGTGAGCTTAAAGTTTTCCCGAGACGTCGTGGAGCTGAAGCTTTTCAAAGCCAATCGCGATCAGCCCTTTTTGATTCTTCTTTTAGGCCATTTGAAGTCCCACCTGGATCCCGAGAAAGTGGATCCCGGCGGTTTCACGCGCCGGCAGGCCGAGCTCAAGACCCTGCTAAAAATTCATCAAGAGCTTTTAAAGGCCCACCCCCAGACGCCTCAAATTGTGGCCGGTGACTTCAACGGAAATGCGTCTCGACATAATACCGATGAGGAATTTAAGCCCCTCTATCAGCAAACTCAGCTGGAGGATGTGCTGCAAGTCGCTCAGATCAAGCCCGAGAATCGTTGGACCTTTTGTCAGGTGAAACCTGGCGGGGGCCGAACTGATGGCAAACAGCTTGACTACGCTTTCATCACACCGGCTCTGAAGGACAAGGTCAAACCTAGCGCCACGGGCGTTTATCGCTTCAAGGACGAGTACGGTTTCGAAAAGGACTGGCCCATGACGCTGGACGCAAAACTCGAACTCCCCTCGGATCACTACCCGCTCTTTTTTGAGCTTGATAAACTGCCCATTTGGTAAGAAAAAATTGAAGGTATGACTATGCAAAAGGCTCTGCCCTTGAATTTTGACATCCAAGTGACCTCAACGTACATCGTCGAAGAGTCAAAGCCCGATCAAAATTACTTCTTCTTCTCCTACAAAGTGACCATTCGCAACAAGGGCTCACAAATGGCGCAACTGATGAGCCGCCATTGGATCATCACCGACTCCTTCGGTCGCAACGAAGAAGTTCGGGGCCCAGGCGTTGTGGGACTTCAGCCTAAAATTCAACCGGGCCAAACCTTTGAATACGAAAGTGCGTGCCCGCTTGCCACCGCGACGGGTTCCATGAAAGGCTTCTACAGCATGGTCACCGAAGCCGGCGAAACCATCCAAGTCGAAATTCCCGAATTCTGGCTTGTCAGCCCACAAGCCCTTCATTGATCTGATTTTCCCTCCAAATATAACTGTGATGTCGCAGGCTATTGCTAAACGCATAGTGTGCGACAACTTCTGGACCCAATAAACTTCAAGAAGTCGTGAGGCTAGGTGAGTTAAAGGAGTAGCCAGGTCATCATTTGATGAGCGAGGTCAGCATCAGAGCCATCCAAATCCTTAAGTCCGTCAGACTCAGCCCATTCGGGGGGCGCTTCAGGATGCGGACCACTGATGGCTACTTTTCCACGGCCAAAGACCGAGTAAATCACAGCAGGGGCCCCATTGGGATAAGTCGCCACGACTAAAGCATCACCTTTTTTAGGGGTGCTGAAAGCACCACCGCCCTGAAAATACACATGCCGACGCTTCCCTTGCCAATTCAACATGACCATAAAAGGTTTAGTCGATGAAGCGTAATCATAACTCACGACCGGAATGATTCCGAGGCCGCGAACAGTATTTGCATTATCAGCCCAAGCATCCGCCAAAAATGCACCCGCGCAGAAACCAAGATAAGAGCCGCCATTCGCAACGAAATTTCGAATCAGTTTACGCTCTTCCTTCGAGATCGCCAAAGCTGCATCTATGGCATTGCCTCCGGGTTGAATCCAGACTGACGCCTTTTGTAGACGGTTCAACTTTATTTTCCCTGGCTCTACAAACTCGACGCGGAGACCGGCTTTCAAGGCGACCTCCGCTGCTGCACGAACACAGTCACCGTCTTTTGGGCCACAAGCTCCTGGTCCGCTGTAGACGAGAGCGAGCGGAGCGCCCTGGAAAAAAAAGGCTCGTGATTGTGGAAAAATTAAAAGTGAAACCAACGCCACTCGGAAAATCATGGTCTAAATTTGTCATAAACTCATCGACTTGTCAAAAAAACTAGCCGTCTCATTTAAGCAGAGATCGACAGGTTCTGACGCTCTGAGCGGGTTCAGTTTTCTCTTTACCAACTTGGTAATAGTTTGGGTTCGGAGAAAGCTGTCTAAACTCAGAATCGACAATCCGATCCTCTAAAAATTTAAAACCACTATAAAGTTTACTGATATCAATCTGCCAGCTTGCGAACTTCCGCTTGAGATACGTCATCTGCTGTTCAGGAGACAGTCCCAAGTGAACTTTTCCTTCTCGAACGAGCTTTGGGAACTGTTCGACCCTTTCTCTCAGGGCTCGAACACTTGGGGCCTCGACTTCATAAAGGAAACTCGAGTTCGCGCCGGGATTGGACTCAATCATGATAAGACTCTTATCTCTTAGCACCGCAATATCCATCCCAAAAGTCATGTTGCGGAACTCAGCAGGTAAAGAATCAACGGCATTTTGAACAAATTTTTCTGCGGCTGCGAACATCCAGCGGGGCGGTGCCTTGTATTCACTCATTCGGCCGCTTAATTCATACTCATACATGTAGCGATCCACAGTGGATTCTCCACCCAAAACATGACCAGCAAAGACTTCTCCGCGGAATTCGCGGGCAATATCGACTCGGCTCTGAACAATGGTTGTTTCCCGTGCCTGGAGGAGGGTATGGATTTTCCACCCTTTGTAGTGAGGATGTTTTGCAAGCTCCATTAATAAATACTCAATTGGAATTCCCTGGGAATTAAATTCACGCTCTAAACGACGCCTATAGAGATCGAAGTCACCCTGTAAGTAAGCTTCGACTTCTTTTACGACGTCGACTTTGTCGGTCACGATATTTTTTTCCGTCCCAAGATCCCAGACACCCTTTAGGACCCAACCCTTCGGGAAACGTTGATTGAGTTTTTGCACGACCGCTCGCACAGAATCTTTGGCGCCAACGGTGCTTTCAAGAAGGATCGTTTCCGGCATCACTCCCGGAGCGTAATCATTCCAGAAAAGCGCCTCAGTGTACTTATTTTCAAGGGCTTGTACGATGTTGAAATTGATCAGAGTCGGGTTGTATTTACCGAGAACATTATAGCGGTGGGCCATGATTCGATGAACCACAATGCTCTCGCCCGGAATATGAAGGGGCTTTGTTCCTATATCGAAAAGAGGCATAAAACCGACTGGTGTACCATCGTAGGCTTTCGTCATCTCAGTGTACTCGGATCGGTCGACATTTTTGGGATCAGCTAAGTAATAACGAAAAAGTACAGTCCCATCCTTCCCAGCCGCTTGAGAGGCTTGCCTGATTTTACGAACCGTCTTTTCTTCGATTCCTGCGAGTGAATAGATGAGTTTATCATGATCATAATAACCGTAACTTTTTGCAGCCTGAAGGAGACCAATGGCTTGTTTAAAGGGCGATTTCACATTGAAATTCGTGTTCCATTCGCGCCACTCAATTAAAGGACGTGGCACGGCCCAGCCCGAAGAGTGAATAATCTTAGTCATGGGATCGTCCGGGAAGGCAAACATCAACAGCGAAGAAAGACGCAGAGCTGTTTGTTTTACAACTTGCGGGACGATGGGGTTTGCTTGTGCCAGGAGGGTCTGTCGAGCCTTGGCTATGGGCATTGTCCAGGCATCTTTGAACCCTAGAACTTCCAAGCTCTGGCGGTAAATGACGTCGTCGTAAAGACCTCTTCCTGAAATACGATATCTAGGGTCAAGTATTTTTTCTTGAAGGCCCTTTGAAAAAGTACGGACATATTTCCGGCGGATTCTAGGTACGTCTAAAGAGGCCTCAATCTGACGGCGATGGTTTGGAAGAACATAGCTTCGCATGACATTCACAATTTGACGCCAGTCGATTCTTTCAAGATGACCTTCGGCAATTTCCGTATTCATTTGTGTGGCAACCGCGTTTGTATCAGAAGTTCCTTGGGCCCCTTTCTTCTTAAGGGCATCCATGACCTGTTGCAGACTTTCTGATTGATGTTCACGAATAGGCTCCGTCACGAGTTCTACAATTACATTTTTGAAATCGACGGAAGCATCGGTGACTTGATTAGTCTCTGGTTTCACAAGAACTTTACCAAGCTGTTTCGTATGGACAACATATTCTTCAATACTAAGTTCGTTGTAGATTCGTGTGCCATCAGGACGAATCTCTTTAATAGACGTTTTCAAAGTTTCCATCTGAGTCGTTGTGAATCCACCTAATGTTTGGGAAACAACTTCGGCGACTTTCTGCGCGCTTAAACCACTGAACTCAACTTCAATTCCAACGCGTGTGTTGTCAGGGGTATAAAAGACCTTTTCTGCTGTTGTCAAAAGATCAACCGCCTGAGCAAGCGGCGAAAAAGCAGACAGCAAAATCAACAACAAAAGGTTAACAACTGTATTAGAAATAGACAATAGCCTGCAAAATGTCACGAATCACTCCTCTTAACGTTCTATTTGTGGTTATAACTCGCTTAAGAGTCGGCGAAGCAATTCGGGCTCCAAGCGTACGTTCACAAAATTTCGGGGGACTCCCCCACTCTTTCGGTTGTCACATTTAGAACGGAAAACAGTCTGGATGGCTCAAGAGAGTGTCGGCATCTGGGACTTCATGAACCCTTTCTCGTATAGCGGAGCTTTAGACTTCGCATTTGCTCGTGATCTTTTCATATTGCCTTCTCCTTCGAGCCCAAATTTTAATGTTTGCACGTTGAATTGTAGATCTCTAATATTTGCTGATATGAGTTCCCAGTCACTCGGCCCGCTGCAATATCCGCTAGACATTGAAAAAGCTTACCACATCGCTCACCTTGTACTTGCGCTGGACTTTTTGTGACAACTCTTTCTCGGAAACAGGAATAAGACACGCGAGAATCTAAAAAACCCAGAGTGACTGCAGTTAATAACATTCTATATCCGCAACCGACGAAACGACAGTTACTCAAGCTATATCCGGCTTGCGACGCCAGAGCTTGAGCTTGAGCGCCCGCTTCAGCGTTGCATCGCACGGCATTTTGACTGAAGATCATATAGTCATAACGCTCAATGATTGTAGGTTCATCCTTCAGATCACAATACGTTTTTGTCTCCGGAACACTTCCTGGAGAATTGGACGTTTGCGACCAGGTATAGTCAAATCCGCAATAGTTCGCATCAAGATAGGATGTCTTGATTTCAGAAACGATATATCCCGCTGCTCTGAAATTCAAGCGGCGCTGCTCAATAGGAGTTACGAGATTTGCGTCGAAGGGACAACGCTGGGTCCAACAACCGTAGCAAGCTCGGCAGATAGTATTGTTGATCGCCTCTTGTTGGTTTCCAAAGGCCATTGAGGCCATGTCCGATAGGATCGCTCCCGTCAAAACTTGAGTTATCTTTTTCATTTTGTTCTCCTGATTTGTTTGGTTTTTTCAAACCAAAACTATCAGCGGAAATCCGGCGAATCCATGTTTTTGAAACTATCTGTTCGCGCTGAATGAACGTCAAAAAGATCGACAGTCAGCTGACATTCTACGGCCCCCAGCTCAGCTAACTACCTTACTTCGTTGGCAATAGGGCCCCTTTCTTGCACCAAGATGGCACTATGAGCAAAGAGTTATCGATCTTTGCATTTCAGGACTACCGGGCCTTTCTGAAAATGGTGCTGGCGAAAAGAAAAGAGAAGAACTCTTTGTACTCCCTGCGCTCTCTAGGGCCATGTCCCAGGTTTAGTTGAAATT
>JBKDHV010000057.1:0-21902 GCA_046336915.1 Bdellovibrionales bacterium | reverse complement strand
AGTCTAAGGAACGTTAACTCCCGTAAAAGCAGGCTGTTCCAATCCGCGCGCTCTTGGCTGACCAGAAGGGCTCGGGGGATTTCAGGCATCAGGCGCACCATCCAGGCTAGAGAAAAGGGATTGAAGCTTGAAAAAAGAATTCGTCCCCGGTCGGGCGAGTCCTTCAAGGACTGAATCAAATGCTCTTCAAGACTAAAATCTGTTTTGGATTCATTCTTGATTTCAAGATTCAAATAAAAATCGTCAGGCGTTTGCTCCAGCACTTCGGAAAGAGTCGAAACCGGTATCAAGCCTTTAAGCTCCGAAAGGTTGAGATCGCGAATCTTACGAGCCTGGTCGACATCAAAAATAAAGGGATCATGAAAAAGTACGGGAACTCGGTCCCGAGTTAAACGAAGATCGACCTCGGCCATCCGAAATCCCAAAGTCGCGGCCGCTTCAACGGCGCCCAGGGTATTTTGCCCTTGCCCCTCAACCCAATAGCCCCGGTGAGCTTGGAGCTTGGGAAGTGAGAAGCCCACTTCGGAAAGAGGGCTCCAGTGTTTATCTGAGTATTCAAAGTGGGAAAATCGAACCATTGTTCACCCCGACGAATCTCAACTCCCGTTCGACTTTTAGGCCCTTCGATTTCTGGGCCAAAATCTAGCAGTTAAGACTCAAAAAACTGCTATTCTTTATACATGAGGATTCTGATTTTCGTCATTACAATAATGCCTCTCCTCGCCTTCGGTAAAAACCTTTCGTGGTCCACGAAGTGGGTACGAGAGTATAACAACAAGTCGTGGTCTGACATCTGCCGTAAGCCGAGTCTTCGCGCCGATTTCGTGTGCACGAATCTAAAACCCGGCGTGCGCTCGGATAAGACCAAAATGAGATGGCGGCTTGAGTCTTCGGATACGCTTGAGATCTCTTACAAAAAAGAGAAGATTCGACTGCGACGCGCCGACGAACCTTTGGTGTTTCTTGTCAATCGTCGCTCGCTGTACTTGCAAGAGACAAAGTCTATTAAATCGATGGTAAAAGCCATTCAAAAGCTGATGACTACGACTCAGACTTCACAAAGTCTTTTCTTGGATTTTGCCTATGCTGACGACGTCCCGACCCTTGAGCTCAGCCATGCGACCGCCCTGATCGTCCTGCAAACGAAAGAACATGAAATCTGCGAGACCGCTCAGAAAATTGTGAAAAGTTGCCAGGCCTTTAACGAAAAGTTCATGACGAAGGTTGAAAAGGCCAGAAAATCGAACGTCGAAGATGTGCCAAAAGTGATCAATGGTGCGGCCCAACTCAAGGCGGCTTCGAATTTACAAACTCAGGGCGAGAAGTTTCTCACTCTTTTTTCGCCGCTTGAAGAAACACGAACAACCGCTCTGACTCGCTGTGAATGCACATCCGGTCTTTGCCAAATCAAAAAGAAAAAAACGGAAATAGGCGCTGAGTTTCTAAGCTGCAAGACTCAGATGAAGGCCCTTCGCGATCTCAAGAAAGCCCGCGATCTGAAGCCTGTGAAGAATTCCCTGCTTTCTGAAGAGATTGACAGTGCGGCTCAACTCATTTCTCATCTAGAGAAGAAAAAGCTCGAGATCAATCCCCCCGCGTTTCGGGAAGATTCCTACCGCGGGAAGTAAGGGACTCGTTTAACCACCCGGGGTGGAAGTCTTCGGCCTGAAGGAGTTCTTCATGATTCAAATCCTTTTCGTCATCGCAAGTTTGTGTAACCAAGCCTTTGCGATCGATCCCATGCCGAAGACTCCATCCCAAGAGAAAGCTGAAGAGATCCGGCAATCCGGCGGAGCCCTAAAAATCGAAAAAAAGCCAGCACCCCTGGATTTGAATCGCTCCGAGTATTCGGATCCCGCCATGAACGTGATTGAAGGTGCTGCTGAGATGCACCAGCAGTCCATCCCGGTGCCTGAGCCCCGCCATCAGTGGGGCCCAAGTCTTCAGATCGGTTTTCCTCACCCACTGAATGCAGGTCTTCACTTTATTCACTCTTCAAAAATGTGGAGCGCCGAGATTTCAGGCGGCAGCTTCGAAGTGCAAAACGTTGAAGACACCGATATCGAGTTTGAGAATCAAGAGCTGAACCTGCGCTGGCACCCTTTCGCCACCTCCTTCTTCGTCGGCTATGGTTACGGCCGCCAGAATGTCAAGGTCAAAGGGGAGGACTTCGTCGCCGGTCAAACCGTTCGAGCCACCGTGGACTTTGAGTCGGACTACCATTTGCCTCAAGTTGGGTGGATGACCGGAATGGAAGACGGCGGTTTCTTTTGGTCCTTCGAGATCGGCTGGCAACTTCCAACAAATGATAAGACCAGAATCCGCACAAACGTGGACCTCAGCGGAAACCCCGCCTACGACGAATTCATCCAAGATGTTCGCGACACCACAGAGAAAGCGGGAGAAGACCCCCTTCCAAACATCGCTCTGATCAAGTTCGGCTGGTTGTTTTAAGGTCTGACAAGACCGGTTTTTTTAATGCAAATGCGTTGAAAACCAGCTCACCCTTCAGGGCGCCGATTCAACCCGAAAAGCCCCGCTCAGCTTGTCGCAAAGGAAATCGTTCGAGCACAGTGTAGATCGGGTATGGGCCCCCCAGTGTGCTTTTGTAAAGTCGGATCTCGGTAACTGCGGCCTTAAAAAAGTCCCGGTTCTTGACGGGTGAAATCGCATCGCGAATATGGGCCGGGTTTCTTAGACGGGCAATCGTCAGATGAGGTGTGTAACTGGAATCAGGGGCTAGGCTCAAACTTTCGCGAAGCTCGTCAACCATGTGGCGCAGATCCTTTTTGTTCTGCACCCCACAGTAAATCGCTCGTGCCTGGCGTTCTGATTCAAAAGCATCCACCCCGCGAAGTGCAAGCTCGAAGCTTGAAAACTCGGGGGTCTTGTCCCGAAGGATTTGAATGATTTGATCTTTGCGTTCGGGCTCGACGGAGCCTAAAAAAATCAGGGTGACATGATAGTTTTCAGGCCGGACCCAGATGTGACCCAGTTCCGCTTTTTCAAGATTGATTTTGACCTTTTTGACTTGAGCTTGAAGATCGCGTCCCAGCGATTCCTCAAACCCAATTCCTAGGAAAAGACGTTCACTGGCAGACGCCAACTTTTTTCAGCTCACTCAGTTGGTCAAGAACTCGTGCGGTCGAATTAGCCCCGAAGGCCGCCACATCTTGAATCAAGACTCGGTGTTTCGCCCACACTCCAACAGCCAAACCTTCAGGCGCCAAAGAGCACGGAACCGGAGACGGAAGGCACTTTCGCTCGGCCACAAGCTGGGAAAATTGTCTGACCAGGCCCGACAAAGTTTCCGAGCCGGCGACGATCGCGTCGTTGACCCGAATGCGAACACTGCGCCACTGATTCTGGACGTAACCTTCCGAAGCCAGCTGGCACGAAGGAAGCTCAGTCGCCGAAAACGCTCGCAGTCCAATAAAATTCATCAAAAGGAAGAGAAGAATGACGCCAACTTTTAGAAAAATTTTGGAGAGGGATGCCTTCATAAACTTTCCTCCTGGTTTCAAATCGTCCCCAAATTTTCTGCAAAAGAAGGAAACGAACGTGATACTTCCTAAATTTGCAAAGCGAATGCCAAAAAACTCACGAGCCAAATGGTGACAGAATGACCACCTTGTGACACAAGATAAAGCTCACTCCACAGGAGCTCCAGATGACTTGGGTCCATACTATCACAGAAAAGACGACCTATCGAACTGTTCGAAATGAAAAGCTGGAAGAAAGTCTAAGCGTTCTTGATCAAGGGGCCCGCGTCGAAGTGATGGAAGACGGCTGTCTTGGTTACGCAGGAACTCAAGATCTGAGCCCCGAAGGACTACGGCGCGCCGAGTCCCGCGCGCGAGAGTTGGCCCGTTTATCGGCCCAGAATCCCGTTGCACGATTTTCGCAGAACGTAAGACCTCACGCCCGCGGGCAATACAAGTCACCGATTCAAAAACCCCTGAACTCGATCCAGTTGGACGCCTTGATGGGCGTGCTCATGGACTGCTCGCGAGCGATGAAAATTTCTGACAAGATCACCCAGCGCCTGGCGGGCGCGGTGCTGGTCGAAACCAGCCTGCACTCCAAGGGGCCTAACGGCTCGGAAACACTTCAGGAATTTTCAATCGTCGCTCTGAATATCACGGCCGTTGCCCAGGACGGTTCTGAAACTCAAACCCGCAGTTTGCACGGCCGTTCGGCAGGTTACCAGATCGGGTCGGAACTGTTTTCGCGACACCGACTTCTTCCCAACTGCGAGACCGTGGCTCGGCAGGCGCTGGAATTGCTAGCTGCGGAAAACTGCCCCAGCGAGACTGTGGATCTTTTGGTGGCCCCCGATCAAATGTATATCCAAATTCACGAGTCCATCGGGCACCCTCTCGAGATGGATCGCATCCTGGGGGATGAAAGAAACTTTGCGGGGTGGAGCTTCGTGAAGCCCGAGGACTTCGGTCGGCTTGAGTACGGATCCCCGATTATGAATGTGGTCTTTGACCCGACTCGCTATGGCGAGCTTGCCAGTTATAACTTTGATGACAGTGGCTTGAGGGCTCAAAAAGAGTATCTGATCAAGGATGGAGTCCTGGTGCGCGGCCTTGGGGGACTTGAGTCTCAAGAGCGCTCCAGTCTACCAGGAGTCGCGAACTTCCGCTCGTCCAGTTGGAACCGGGCCCCCATCGACCGAATGGCCAATATCAATCTCGAGCCAGGAACTTCGAGCTTGGACGAGATGATTGGATCGATGAAGCGCGGTCTGATTGTCCACTCGAACCGCTCTTGGTCCATCGACGACTATCGCGACAAATTCCAGTTTGGCTGCGAATACGGTCAGTGGGTCGAGGACGGAAAGATTCAAAAAGTCGTCAAAAATCCCAATTACCGCGGCCGAACTTTAAGCTTCTGGCGAAATTTGGCCCTTCTAGGTGACAACTTGGAATCCTTCGGCACCCTTTACTGTGGAAAGGGCGAACCTTCGCAAATTATTCGCGTCGGTCATGTCAGTCCCTATGCCCTCTTCAAAAACGTAGAAGTCTTCGGCGGAGGCTAAGATGACTTGGAAAAATCGAATTCAAGACTCTTTTGAGAAAAATACGAAGGAGTGCTTTTCAAGCCTAGCCGTCGGAGAAGAGCTGACCATTTCCCTTGGAGGCGAACACAGTGATTTTGTGCGCTTCAATCGCTCCCGAGTTCGCCAGGCCACCTCGGTCGAGCAGGCTCAAGTGACACTGTCTCTTCAGACCGCGACAAAGCTGAACAAAGTGGCCTTCCCCATGACCGGAGATCCGCAAGAGGATCGACGACGATTCCTGTTTCAGCTGGGTCGGGCTCGGCAAGAGCTGACGTCTCTTCCCGACAATCCCTATCCGCAAGCGCTGGCCGAAACTGGAGTCAGTCATCAAGATCAAGAGGCGCCCTTTCCGCAAGCCGCGTTCATGATGGAACAGGTTTCAAGCGAGCTTCAAAACGATGACTTCGTCGGCTACTTGGCGGCGGGTCCCATCTTCCGAGCTATCAAGAACTCAAAAGGAACCTCTCACTGGTACAGTCAGGATCTCTTTTTCGTCGACTACTCTTTGTACGACGAAACGCGGGCCGTTTCGACCAATGTGGCGGGGCAGGCCTGGGCGGAAGAGTCTTGGAAAAATTCTCTGCAAGACTCTCGGCGCTTTCTGGAGCGCATGAAGCGACCGGTGCGAGAGATTTCCAAAGGGGATTACCGAGTCTATCTGGCTCCCGGCGCCATCTACGACCTACTTGGAACCACAAGCTGGGGTGGCTTTTCCTATCGAGATCTCAAGTTAGGCGTGAATGGGCTTCGAAAACTTTTCGAGGGGGACAAGACCCTTTCTCCGCTTGTCACCTTGGTCGAAAACTTTGAACTTCATGTTCATCCGCGGTTTAATGCCCTAGGTGAAATGGCTCCGCTTCACACCCCGCTGATCAAAGCGGGTCAGCCAGGACAGCTGCTGGTGAACACACGCACGGCTTCAGAGTACGGGGTGCCTGCGAATGGTGCGGGCGAGCATGAATCTCCCCGGTCCTTAGAGCTGAAGCCCGGTCAGATCTCGCGCGACCAAATTCTTTCGAAGCTGGGAACAGGCCTGTACATCTCGAATTTGCACTACTTAAATTGGTCGGACCACCAAACCGCGCGCATCACCGGGATGACTCGCTATGCGTGCTTTTGGGTTGAAAACGGAGAAATGGTTTCTCCGATCCGCGATGTGCGCTTTGACGTCAGTCTTTACGATATTCTGGGAGCCAATCTTCTTGGGCTTACCGATTTTCAAGAGACTCTGGTGAACAATCTCACCTATAGCAGCCGCGGACTTGGCGGGCAAAGAGTCCCCGGTCTTTTGATCGACGGATTTCGATTTACTCTTTAGTCAGGAGTCGCGGCCAAGCAGTCGATGGCATGATCGCTGGACGGGATTCTGATTCGGAAAATGTCTTCCATCAACCAGTGTTCCACCCAATACGGTGACGTGCGACCTTGTTCATCCAAGCTGTAATAAAGAAGCATTTCGCCTTCGACAAACTCGGAAAAACCCAGGCGAAAACGCTGGGTGGGCTCACCAGATCGGTCTTGCCACACGAAAAGCTCGTACTCATGACGGAACGCCGGCAGCATCGGCCCGAGTGGAACTAAAAACTCGTGGATTTCAAACTTCGCTCCATCTGCAAGGGGTGCGGCCAACGCCAGGCCTTGAGCGTCACAGGAGTAAACTTGATAGGGTTTGCTGATCGCGGCCCCCGAGACCTGAGCAAAAAGAACAAGACTTGCGACGATCCAACGAACTTTTCTGTGCATAACCGGCTCCTTTTCAAGCGGGTCGATCATAGACACGAACCCGTCGGCTTGCCAAGAGCAGAAACTCAAATCACCTTCAGGCCCCCCGTTTCGTTGAAATATCACAGTGTAATTCCCTCAAATCACATATATGGCCGCTTTTATGGCGGGGGCCGTTTGATTTTCGAGCTAAAACCCAGTAAACAGGGAGGGTCTTTGAATCCCCAACCAAAGGAGTTCTCTATGAACACGGCTTTCACGAAAATCATTGAAAACCTGTCTCAAAACCCCAACGTTAAGCGTTTCTTAGCCGATTTCGATCAGCTCAGCCAGGATCTTAAGAAATTGCAAAACGAGCTGAACAAAAAACTGAACACCGAAAAGGACTATGCGATTCGCAAAGCTAAGTCTGAGTACGAAAAAATCTTGAGCCGTGTACGTGTGGCTGAACGCGACCTGAACAAAGAAGTGAAACAAGCGATTAACAAAATTCGCAAGTCGGCTGATCAGGTTGAAAAAAATCTGAATCAGTACCGCAACAAGGCCAACAAACAAAAGAACAAAGTTGAAAAGATCTTGAAGGCCCGCACCACGACTCAAAAGTCGGCCCCTGCTAGCCGAACGACAAAAAAACGCGGCCCAAAGCGATCTGCAAAGCGAGCTTAGTCATATGATGAGCAGAATTCTTTTGTTTGGACTGTTTTTGACCCTCGGGGGGAACTTCGCCTGGGGAGCGTCCTCTCCGGTGGCCTGCCGTAAAGCTGCGGCGGAGCTGGTGCTTGAAGACCTGAATCAAAACGGTGAGCTTTGGGAACTTCGACTTGTCAAAAACGGCGGTGTTTCCATCTTCGTCAAGGGCAAGGTATGGCTTGAGCTCGCCGACGAAGAGCTCTACACCTGCAACAGCTTCCTTTTTGATCGTGGCCTGTGCGTTGAGTATGAATTCGAGGATCCTGAGACTCGACGGGTTGAACACGTCGTCATGATGGAGCTCTCTGACCGCGGCTGCACCCTGCGCGAGTACAAGAATCTCGTCGGGGCTCGTCCCTGGAGATAAGTTCGTAGTTTTCTCACCTTCCTTGACACCAGGGGCTTGTTGCAAAGAGTTAACCCCCTGACGAAAAGCAAAAATCTATGTTACATTTTGGGCTGTTCCGACAAAGAGCAGCCCTTTCTTTTTGGGGCTTTTGGGAAGGTCTCATGGCATCAAATGCAGTTTTCTCGACTCGCAATGAATTTGTTCAGCGCCACATCGGTCCTCGTGATGAGGATATCCAGGCTATGCTTCGTGAATTGGGATTTGGAACTCTCGAAGAGATGGCCTCGAAGATCATTCCCAAAAATATCCGAGCAAAAAAGCCCTTAACTTTGGGTGAAGGTCTTTCCGAAGCGGAGCTACTCTCGAGCCTGAAATCACGAGTCGCGAAAAACCGTGTTCTAAAATCATTGATCGGAATGGGATATGCCGGAACTTTCACTCCAAGCCCCATCCTTCGCCACGTTTTCGAGAATCCAAATTGGTATACAGCCTACACGCCTTATCAGCCCGAAATTTCTCAAGGCCGTCTTGAAGCTCTTTTGAATTTTCAAACCATGATCCGCGATCTGACGGGAATGGAGATTTGCAATGCCTCCCTTCTTGATGAGGGCACCGCTGCGGCCGAAGCCGTTTCGATGGCTCATGCGTTGGCAAAAAAGGGCGACGTGAAAAAATTCTTCGCGGCCTCGGATCTTCACCCCCACGTTTTGGAAGTGTTGAAGACGCGTGCGACTCCCTTGGGATTTGAAATGATTGTTGAGGATCCACGAAAGTACTCCTTCCAAGAACCTCTCTTCGCTGTGCTGCTTTCTTACCCCGCGACTGATGGCCGAGTTGAAAACTTAAAAGCCCTGACCGAGAAGGCGCACCAGACAGGAGCCCTCGTCGTGGTGACCACAGACTTGTTGGCTTTAACTCTTTTGACTCCTCCCGGTGAGTGGGGAGCAGACATTTTGATCGGGAATTCCCAGCGCTTCGGTGTGCCCTTTGGTTACGGTGGACCGCACGCCGCTTTTATGGCGACAAAGGATGCCTACAAGCGACTTCTTCCGGGGCGACTTGTTGGAGTTTCAGTTGATGCTCAAGGCCGCAAGGCTCTGCGCCTGACTCTTCAGACTCGAGAGCAGCATATTCGTCGCGAGAAAGCGACTTCAAACATTTGTACAGCTCAAGTTCTCCTTGCAAACATGGCGAGCTTCTACGCTGTTTACCATGGCCCCCAAGGCTTGAAGGCGATCGCAGAGCGGGTTCATGCTTTAACTCGGTTAGCGGCGACCCAATTGAAAAAGCTGGGTTACAAACTTCGCTCTGAGAATTTCTTCGATACTTTGACCATCGAGACCGATAAGGCCGAAAACATCGCGGACGAAGCTTTGGATCTTGATCTGAATCTTCGATTGTATCCAGGTCATAAAGCAGTCGGCGTGACCTTTGATGAAACTTGCACCTTGCAAACCGTTGAAGATCTTCTTCAAGCCTTCAACCAGGGCCATCCAGTTTCTTTTGATGTTGAAAAAGTGGCGCCGGGTTATGCCTTCGATCAAGAGCTGAAGCGAACCTCTGCGTACATGACACACCCGACTTTCAATTCTTATCACTCGGAAACTGAGCTCATGCGCTACATTCAGACTCTGCAAAGTCGAGATGTGACGCTCACGCAATCCATGATTCCCCTTGGATCCTGCACGATGAAATTGAATGCGGCGACCGAACTCATGCCGGTGTCCTGGCCCGAAATCAATCAGCTGCACCCCTTTGCGCCTCTGGAGCAAGCGGTTGGATTGCTCGAGATGATTGATGATCTCGAGAAAAAACTTTGTGACATCACCGGTTTTTCGGCGGTCTCGTTGCAGCCGAATTCCGGGGCTCAAGGCGAGTACGCGGGTTTACTTGTCATTCGTGAGTACCACAAATCAAGAAATCAGAGTCATCGAAATATCTGTCTGATTCCCTCAAGTGCCCATGGAACGAATCCGGCTTCGGCTGTGATGGTCGGCTATCAAGTTGTCGTCGTGAACTGTGATGAAAACGGAAACGTCGACGTGGCTGATCTGAAGTCCAAGGCGCAAGCCCACTCTCAAAATCTTGCGGCCTTAATGATCACCTACCCTTCGACTCATGGTGTTTTTGAAGAAGCCATCACGGAAATCTGCGACATCGTTCATCAGAACGGGGGGCAAGTTTACATGGATGGCGCCAATATGAACGCCCTTGTCGGTGTTTGTAAGCCTGGCGAGTTCGGCCCTGATGTTTCTCATATGAATCTTCATAAAACCTTCTCGATCCCCCACGGCGGCGGAGGTCCTGGTGTTGGACCTATCGGAGTCAAAGCGCATCTCGCTCCGTTTCTTCCTCGCCATGCGATGGTCCCCGAAATGGGCCCTAAGACGGGCGTGTCGACCACAACGTCAGCACCTTGGGGAAGCGCGAGTATCTTGCCGATCTCTTGGGCCTATATCAGCATGATGGGCGCCGAAGGTTTAAAAAAGGCGACGCTTGTTTCGATTCTGAACGCGAATTACATCGCAAAGAAACTGGCGCCCCATTATCCGATTCTTTACAAGGGACAAGAAGGACTGGTCGCCCACGAATGTATTTTGGATCTTCGAGGGCTTAAGAAATCCGCCGACATCGAAGTGACAGACGTTGCAAAACGCCTGATGGATTACGGCTTCCATGCACCCACTATGAGCTGGCCCGTGCCCGGCACGCTGATGGTCGAGCCCACCGAAAGCGAATCCAAACCCGAGCTGGATCGTTTTATCGAGGCCATGATCAGCATTCGTCGCGAGATTCAAGAGATCGAATCAGGCAGAGCGAATAAGGACAACAACGTTCTGAAGAATGCACCCCACACGGCTGAAGTGCTGATGAAGTCAGAGTGGACTCACTCGTACTCTCGAGAAAAAGCGGCGTTTCCCTTAGAGTGGGTCAAGAGAAGCAAGTACTTCCCGCCGGTTGCGCGTGTTGATAACGCTTACGGTGATCGCAATGTTGTTTGCGCTTGCCCGCCACTTGAAGACTATCAGGCGCAAGCCTAGCCAAGAGCGCGCTCGGTTGGGACGCGCGCTTTAGGTCAAGGACACTTTCTTCTCAGGGTGGAAGAAGTCCAACGGGAATTTGATTTTGCTATTTGGAATATTCGCTTGGGCCGCCACAAACGAAGGAATGTGACCGGTCGAAATAAGTCCGCCTGACGACATTCTGAAGATGTGCTGAATGTTGTACTGATCTGTTGTTCGTCCTGAGACCTCTACGATCTCCGTGATTTCGCGCTTTCCTTCCAGCGATCGACCTGTTTGAACCACAAGATGGATCGTGTTTGCGATATCCGACTGAATCATCGCAAGCGGAGCCTCTGTCCCTGTTCGCAGCACCATTGACTCCAGACGCCGGAGAGCATCCTCGGCCGTGTTCGCATGAACCGTCGTCATACTGCCATCGTGGCCCGTGTTCATCGCCATTAGCATGTCCCACGCTTCCGCACCACGGCACTCCCCGATGACAATTCGATCTGGACGCATTCGCAGCGCATTCTTTAACAGAGCCTCGATGCCTAAAGCTGGGTCTGCTCCAATCGCGGGACGCGTTTCCATACGAACCACGTTACGCACTTTCAATTGAAGTTCCGCCGTGTCTTCGATGGTAACCACACGCTCTTTTGAACGAATAAAACCGCTGAGAATATTGAGCAAGGTCGTTTTTCCGCTTCCCGTTCCACCGCTCACGATGATGTTCTGGCGAGCCGCCACCGCTTGGCTAAGAAAGTAAATCGCCTTGGCATCCAACTGACCGCTAGCCACAAGTTCTTGATAGCTTCGGCTTTGCTGAGAGGGTTTACGAATCGTGATCGAGGGACCATCAAGAGCCACGGGGGGAATGACGACATTCACGCGATAGCCGTCATTCAAACGGGCATCCATACAAGGAGTTCTTCGATTCAACTCTTTTCCGACGAAAACCGAGATGGCCTGAACGAAACGCATGAGGGCATCTGCGTCCTTGAATTTGATCGGACTCTCTTCAATGACTCCATTTCGTTCAACGAAAATCAAATCCCAATTGTTCACCATGATTTCAGAGACAGAAGGATCCATGATCAGGCTTCGAATCGGACCCGATTCCGCCTTCCAATCTTGATTTAAATTCACGACGGCTGCTTGTGACATACTCCCACTTCATCGGAAGGATCGAGTCCGATTTAAAGCTCGACACAGGTCTGGTCGCGGGCCCTTATCTGTGTTAAGACCTCGGTCTATGAACCGCCAATTTTCGTTTCCGAGCTATCTTGAAATTGAGCTCAAAAGGATTTTTGCGCTCGAGGGCTGGACGTGGTCATCCCGCCAGCTGGCTCAGGATATTCTTCAGTTGTCGGATTACTACATCCAGAATCCCCAGGCCTCGACACCTTGGGATAAGGCCTGGGCCCAACGGGCGCTTCTGGCCTATTACTGGCCCCTCAACACGATTCGATTTCAGGCGGTTTATCAGGAGCTTAGGCAGGTTCGTTTCTTCACTGGCCTAGATCACATTGTGGATTTTGGGGCGGGACCTGCCACGGCCTCTCATGTTTTAAGACAGGATTTTTCGAATTTGGATCTGATTGAAAATTCCAAAGTTCCCCAGCGATGGTTTCCGCAGTTCACCTGGAAAGGACAACCCCAAGCCCAGGCGAATTCAGCCGCTCTCTTCTGCTATTCGCTCACGGAGCTCCACAATCTTCCCGATTGGGCGGAAAAAGCGGAAGCCCTTGTGATTCTCGAGCCCGCGACCCAGCAGGATGGAAGACAGCTCCTCGCCCTTCGCCAGGATCTCTTAACTCGAGGCTTTTTCGCATGGGCCCCTTGTCCCCACCAGATGGCCTGTCCTCTGCTGACGCGCTCGAAGTCAGACTGGTGCCATGACCGCGTCGAAGTGTTGGCCCCCACTTGGTTTACCGAAATTGAACAGCATCTCCCAATCAAAAATCGAACGATCACAATGAGTTACTTAGCGATGCGAAGGACGCCCCCTCCAAAGGCGGACTGGGCGCGGGTGACCGGGGACCGCCTTGATGAAAAGGGGAAATCTCGACAATTGGTGTGTCGAGGTCCAGAGCGAGAATTTATGGCCTGGATGCATCGCAAAGAACAGCCGCCCGAGATCTTCCGCGGTGAGAGGGTCCAGCTTCATGAGTTTACTCACAAATCTAACGAACTCCGGATGGGGCGCGTCTCTCGAGTCGAGTCGACTTGAGAAATTCCTTGTATTGACGAGTGGCGCAGCTAGAAAATCTGAAGATAACTTTTCACTCGAGGTCCTCCTTGCGTCCCATTAAGTTTTTCATCGCCACCACTGCGGATGGAATGATTGCCCGGGCAGACGGCGAAGTGGACTGGTTTCTTCGTATGAACGAAGGGCAGTACAACGACTTTTATGACAAAGTCGATACGCTGATCATGGGCCGCAAGACTTTCGAAAAAATTCTCGCTCGCGGCCCCTGGCCTTACTCTGGAAAAAAAACATATGTTTTTTCAAGTCAGTTGAAAAATCAGTATGGCCCTGAGGTTGAAATTGTCTCTCGAGATCCCGCGACTTTTGTTGAAAGTTTGAAGGAAAAACCGGGCAAAGAAATTTGGCTTGTGGGCGGTGCCGAGCTCGCCAGATCTTTGATGAACGAGCAGTTGGTGGACGAGGTGATTCTTGACATTCACCCTCAGATGCTCGGAAACGGCATTCAGCTCTACCCCCTTCCGCTTCATTCCATGTTCTGGGAGATGAAGGAATCGCAGGAACTCCCGTCATCGCTTGTGCGTGTTCATTATCGACTTCGCACGACTGATATTCCCGTTGACGACTGACCACGGCTTTGATTTTCTCGTGTCCGCAACAGGAGATTTCCTATGAGCAGCACCCCGCAAAGGACCCCTCTTTATTCTGAGCATCTAGAGCTTAAGGCCCGCATGGTTGAGTTTGCAGGATGGGAAATGCCCATTCAGTATTTCGGCTTGAAGGAAGAGCACCTGAACGTTCGACGAAACGTGGGACTTTTTGACGTCAGTCACATGGGAGAATTTCGCGTGAAGGGTCCAAAGGCCCTTGCGACCTTGCAATGGCTGACGACAAACAATGTCGCGGCTCTCGAGGAAGATCAGGCGCAATACTCGCTTCTTCCCAATCCCCAAGGTGGCCTGGTCGACGACTTGATCGTCTACTGCCTTCGAAAAAACGAGGATTACCTTGTCTGCGTGAATGCCGCCAACACCGAAAAAGACTGGAAGCACTTTCAAGAGCACAATCAAGGCGCCGAGCTCATCAACGAAAGCGCGAAGTGGGGACAGATCGCGGTTCAGGGGCCAAAAGCTTTCGAGCTGCTGGATCGTGTTCTGAAAATTCAAGCTCACACGATGAAGCCCTTCACTCTTCAAAAGACAAATTGGAACGGCCACTCCGTCATTTTTGCGACGACCGGTTACACGGGCGAAAAGGGCGGCGAGATTTTCATCGAGGCCGCTGGAACTCGCGACCTCTGGAAAACTCTGCTGCAAAAGGGACAGGATTTGGGCGTGATGGCGATCGGCCTTGGAGCTCGGGATACTCTGAGGACTGAAATGAAGATGTCCCTGTATGGTCACGAGATTGATGACACAACGACCCCCTACGAGGCGGGACTCGGATGGGCCGTGAAACCTCAAGCCAAAGACTTTCTCGGAAAAACCCCCATGCTTGAAGGCCGTGAAAAGGGCCTGACGCGAAGCTTAATTGGCTTTCGAATGTTGGAAAAAGGGATTCCACGCCAAGGCTACAGCCTCCATCGCCAGGATGGAACCCCGATGGGAATTGTAACAAGCGGGACTCATTCCCCGAGCCTGGATCAGCCGATTGGAATCGGCTATGTCGCACCCGAATTCAAGGATCCCGGAAGTGAGTTCTGGGTCGATATCCGAGGAAAAAAAATTAAAGCCACCACTTGCAAAACTCCCTTTATCGCGAAATAACAGGGTCTGTTATTTCCGTTCGATTCCAAAGGAGTTTGTCCCATGGCATTCCATGTTCCTGAAGATTACTACTACACGAAAGATCACGAGTGGGCTCAAGTTGACGAAAACATCGTAACCGTGGGCGTGACGGAATTCGCCCAGAACCAGTTGGGCGAAATTGTGTATGTGGATCTTCCCGAAGAAGGACAGAAAGTGACTCAAGGCGCTTCTTTCGGCGTTGTCGAAAGCGTGAAAGCGGTGAGCGATCTTTATTCTCCCGTTTCGGGCACAGTGATTGAGGTCAATACGGCTCTTATGGACGATCCTTCTTCTTTGAACGACGATCCTATCAACGAGGGTTGGCTGGTTCGAATCGAAATGGACAGCGAAAAGGAGCTCGCCAATCTAATGCGCGCTCCTGATTATAAAAAGTTGATTGCGGATAAGTAATCGACTACAACTAGATTTCTTCTCTAACGGTGCGCCCAGCTGGTGTAATTGGTAGCCACGCCAGGCTTAGAACCTGGTGCCGCGAGGCGTGGGGGTTCGAGTCCCTCGCTGGGCACCATTTAGACCGTAACACTACCTTGTCCTCCATTAGGAACATCCGGAATTCTGAATACTGTTAACTGTATTCGGAATTCAGTGCCGCATTCAGGATACTGAATGCGGGGTCTGTCAGTGGTTTTAGCGTTTTTCTGGATTTGTGTAATAGACTGAATCAGCTCACTTTTTTGAAATTTCCTAGAGTGCTAAAACCGCTCCGCAGGAAGGCTCGGGGATGGCCGTAGGATGAGGCAAGTGTGAAGAATATCAGTCGAAAACCTAGAGATAGGTCACCCATTACCGTGCGCAAATCATTACATTGAATGAGCACCGCATATTGAATGTCGATTATGATCTTCGTACAATTTTCTTTTTAAGGAGAATTTATGAAAGTATTTTTAACTTTGTTGCTGATATTAGGTACCTCTCTTTCCGTAACAGCCGCTGAACGATCTGTATTAGAATCCGATCTTGACGACACTTGTTGGGCAAATGCACCTGGAGGCTCCGGTAGTATTCCACATTGGCTCAATTTCATTTTTAGAAGCGATAAGACAGGGGAAATGCGTAAGGTTGATAAGTATGGCGCTAGAGTCGTCACGGAGTTTACTTGGTCTCTTGTAGACAGCTCAGTTACATACATTTTCCGTGAACCTCAGTCAGGCACTGGTAATTTGCCGGCTCCTGGATCAGGTAGGAAGGTGAAGTTAACGATATCTGAAAATGGCAATTATCTATATTTTGCCAATACCTTAAACGGAGAATTTTCTCCTTCAACTTATTGTCCATATTAGAAACCTTTATTTTTAAATGTCCTCCTAACTAGGCCGCTGAGCAATCCTTAACAGCGGCTTTTTATTTATGCGTTGGAGGACGTGTTCGAAAATGTAGACAAAAGAGCTCTTAGCCTTTGAAACCATTTAGGTTTCCGCATGGAGGACAAAAGGTAGTGTTACGGTCACTCTGGTGCACCAATCGTAACGCTGGTCGAACCCGCACGGGTGCCAGCAGCGATTTTTAGGACTTTCCCTTCGTTACTCTCAAAATTTGCAAAAGACCCCGGAACCCCATCGGTTCCGGTTGCCTTCATTTGATTGTCGTTTCGGTTTGGAGAAAGAGTGGGCGCAATGACGCCCACTCGGATTTTAGTTGTATGAAGTTCAGCGAACTGAATCAGGTTCGAATAAAGCGGTCTTCGATTTTCAATTGGAGTTTCTTCTAGTCTCGCGGTGATGCCCTTGATTTTCTCGATAAGTCCGTTTTGATCGATGGCCTGGCCTTTGAGGCTGATCGACTTCGAGAGCAATTCTTTTTTCGCCAGCTTTAGTTCGCTCAATTTCTGATTCGTTTCCTTGATTTGGTCATAAAACGGATCGGCTGGAATTTCCGTCGGGAGTTCTGCGATTCGTGAGACCAAGTTCTGAACCCGCTTGGTTTTCGATTCGATGTCGGCGTCCATTGATTTTAGCCGAGCCTCCATTGCCGGAATCTCGGAATGGGTGCTCTTCGCGTAAATCTCAAGCCAATGCTCGATCATGCCAGGGGTTTGAATAACCTTTCTCAATGACGTGAGCAAAATATCTTCAATCCTTTCGGCGCGGACTCTTTCTATTCGGCATCTTTCAAGATGGGTCACGCCGTCGCTATTCAACTGCCGTGGGTGGCCATAGTAATGGTGCTTTCGGTTTTTACCGTGAGCCGATTTGCCACCAAGCTTTTTGCCACATTCTCCGCAGACGAGTAACTCAGTTAGTGGATACGGATACCGCTTCCATTTATCTGGCTTGAACTTGTTCTTGTTTTTGCTAAGCCGCTCTTGGACACGATTGAAGACCTCGACGTCTACCATAGCCGGCCAGCTTGCCTTCACGATGTCGACATCGGTTTTAGACTTCGCGAACTCTCGAAGACCAATGTACGCCTTGTCGGTCAAGATGCGAAAAAGACTCGGCACCGTCATGTGACCGCCGCCTTTTTCAAGCCCATGCTTGTTGAAATAGTGTTTCGAAAAGATGCCGCGCCTCGAGAGTTCACGGCAGGTTTCACGAACAGATCCCACTTCCAAGAAGATCTCAAAGATTTCGCGCACGACCTTTGATTCCGTCGGGTGCAACAATAGTTCGCCAGGGTTTCGAGGGTTCCGATCAAATCCCAGCGGCACTTGACCGCCGTTGAACAGACCGCGCTTCGCTCGCGAAAGCCAATTCGCCGAAATCCTTTCCGCCGTTTGTTTCCGTTCGTACTGCGCAAAATTCATCAGATTAAACACCATCATCTCGCCAGCTGCGGTCGTCGTGTCGAACTGTTCCCGAAGGGTGATGAAACCCGTCGAGTGTTTCTTAAAAAGATCCCAAACTTCGCAGAAATCTTTTAGCGACCGCGACAACCTTGAAAGCTCGGTCGACAAAATTAAGTCTATGCGCTCGGTCCTGACGTCATGAAGCATTCGCTGAAACTGTGGCCGGTTCATATCCTTCGCTGATTTATCATCCAGGTAAAAATCAATGATCGTGCCCCAGCTCGGATCTCTGCGGTTCTGACCTTCGACGTATTCGATCAATCGCGCACGCTGCGAAACCAACGAGCCGTCCTGAATTCGGGCCTGTTCTTCGGTCGATACGCGAAGGTAAATTCCGATTCGTTTCATCACGCAGCCTCCTTGGTTTCGCCTAGCAAATTGTCCTTCGTCGCTAACACGCCGTCAATTTCAAGCAGCGCTTTAACCACCGCGCAAACACGCCTTTCGTATTCAATTTCACTAACCCGCGTATATTCGAATTCAACTACCTCAAATAATTCCTCGCTCCGTACTTTCCGTTTTTTATTTCCCTTTTCTACTTCCAAACCAGAATCCCATTCCCACAAGACCCAAGCCTCTGTCCGATCCACTTAGAGTCAGCCCGAGACCCCTCCAAACCAATGTAATCGTTGGTTGGGAGGGGTCTCGGGCGATCAGACTCGATCAGTGGAGGCAGAGGCTTGGGGCTTTTTCTCTTTTGTTTCTCAAGAGTTAATCGCATCACGCAGCCTCAGATTTTTTGCCGACTTCAACGATCAGACGCTGATCGCTAGGGTGATCGACATTTGTTTGCGAAATTGCCGGTGAATTGATCTTCCACCAGTCAGAGATCTTGACCTCGCGTTGAACCCCACGGACGGTCGCGGTCATGGGTTCACTGACGAAAGAGTCGATTTCGGAGACGCACAAAGTCTTAGCTGTAGTCGCATAGCTACCGAATTTCCGGTTAAACGCCGTCCACTCCTCGAGCATTCGGTCACCCATCGAACGGCTCGGAACCAAATACCAAATGGCAAAGATTCCCTCCATCTTGCGGTAGCGTCTAAACAGTTCGAAGTACCGCTGCCGGTTTTTGAAAGTCAGTTCTAGCTCAAGCGAAAAGACCTCGGCGCGTTCGCCAATCATCACCGGAATCAAAGCGTCCGGTACTACGATCCGTTTATTGTGGTCACCGTACCTTGAGTTTTGATCCCTAGCTCGGCGTCGCAACTGACTTTCAGTGATCAGATTCTTTCCTAGCCCGATCGAATCCAACACCATCCTGACTTGAGTTAGAGTAACGTCGTGCTCAAGCGTGAGACGATTTTTATAGAGATCGTTTTCGCCAAAACCCATTCGCTCTTTCCCTGTTGGTGCAAGTAGCCAGGCATAGGAGTGATCGAGCATGGGACCAATGCGTCTGATCATTTTCGCTTTCTCCAGCTCCCGCATTCTCCTGAAATAGTTGGTCTCAGGGATTTCAGAAAACACTGTTTTGCGAATTTGCCTCGATGACATGACTTCATATCGAGCGAGCGTTTCGAAAAGTCGTTTGTCGCGGTCAGAAATTCTGATCATTCAAAACCTCCAAATTTGATTTCGCTAAGCGCTTTCTCGATGGCGGCTTTTTCATCGCGTGGCCCGGTTCGTTCGAACTCAACTCGCCGTCGCCACTCTTCGTCGTCTCGTTTTGCCTTCTCCTGACGTTCGGTGTCTGCGGATTCTTTGGCTCGCACTTGAGCGGTGTAGACAGCTTGCTCGCGTGCATTTCTTTCGTTCGCGAGGCGCCTTTGTTCCTGTTCTTCGCTTTCATTCCTGACCTCGGCGATCAGCCGTTGCGTCGCTGCAACCAAATGGATCACGATCCAAATGCCGCCACCGCAAATCGCGATCTTGAGGATCAGCATGACGAGCCAAACAACTTGGCCGGTCAAATCATAGAGCCAGTTTCCGCGGAAGCCGGGATCTGTCGCCATCACGAAATGAATCAGAATCGCCGAACCAACGAGGTAGGCCACCGTGAAGAAAAATCGTTTCATTATATCTTCGGTCATAAGATTCACCTCCCTTGGTTTTTGAGCTACTTATGCCTCTATAGTCAAAAATTGGGCCACCACGCCGCGAACTCGATTTCTGCTAGGGAAATACATGTCCCAAGTCGAACGGGTTTGATTTCAGTTCATCGATAAAATCGGAGTTTCGTTCGTAAATGCAATCGCGCGACTGCGTCGAAATCGCCTAAGTCTTTAAATCTCGATATGATTTTTCAATTGTTCGTCGCGTTCGATTTCAGAAACAGGCGTTCGGAAATCCAATCACTCGTGATTCAGGAAACTTCGCTCAAATTATCGATCAGTCGTTTTCGAAGGCATGGCTGAAAAGAGCCAGCTTCAAATCGAATTTAACGAGCCGAAATCGGAAAAGTTAAGTCAATTAAGCCATTTGAATCTATAGGGATTTTTCTGGCTCAAATAAACCAGCTGCGGCTCAAACGAGCCATGGCGATGATCCGCCACGGGTGGCGAGAAATCGCCAGGGACCACATCTAAAGTTCTCAACTGCAATCGTGGCGACTGGACGTTGGACGGATAGGAACTGGTCTTACCAGATAAAGCGTCGCGTTCTAAACTATTTGAACTGGAGACATTATGAATAATTTAAAAAAAGCGATTTTCTGCGTGGCCTTGTTAACTCTTGGTTCGGCCAACTCGTTCGCCGCTGGAAAAGAAGACGATGCGACCAGGCAGCTGATGCTTGATAGTCTCGATGAAGAAATGAAAAACGTTTACGCGAGAATTCAGAAAGTGATGGATGAGGACAAAGGAGCATCATTGGGCCTTACCATCGAATCGGTTTCGGCAAAACAAAAGAAAGATGCTGATAACACTCAAAAGTGTCTCGCTGGTCTTCTTGCCTATTCGGAACTCAACAAAAAGTACGCACTTGGGTCAGAAAAACAGCTTGTGGTCTTGAATCCTGACGAATCAACAAAAAAATCGACTGAAGTTATTCAAGCCGATGGACGAATCACCACTGTTTCGGCAAATGGCGCTTGCGAGTCAAAGTCAGCGAACCCGAATATGAAATCTATCGTCACTGATATGGCTGCTGAAACCTTCAGTCTGGCGAAGAAATATCAAGAGACTTTCACCCATTCTACGGCACCTACGGTTTTAGCTGCTTGCCTCTCGTCAGATTTGCCGGTGATCCGCGAAGCAACTCGAGATGGGATGCATCCGTATATTGGCGGTAAAATTCCGGCCGGTAAGAGTACGAAGGGGCCGACAACACGCTGATTTGAGTTCTGCAGCCTCGCTTCGGCGATGTTTAATTCTGAATTGAATCAACTCGCCTTAGAATAAAAGAAGCCAAACTCAAAGTGGGCGCCGCACGCTGCCGCAATTCGAGCCAGAAGCGGAATTGACGGAACTCGCTTATCAGTTCCGCCCTCAAGGCGCGCGATCACACTTTGCGTGGTTCCGATTTTCTTCGCCAGCTGCGCTTGTGTGAGGTCCGCTTTCATACGCGCCGTCCGAACGGCTTGAGCGATTTCGGTTTTTGATTTTTCTTCTTCGAACTGAATGCGAACTTCTTGGTCCTTCAAGAGCTTTTGAAAGAAGGGCTTTGCTGATTTGAAGTGCTTTTTAGTTTTCATAATCCTAGAACCTCTTTCATCCGTTTTTCGGCAATTTCCAGATCGCCCGAGGGGGTTTTCTGAGTCTTCTTTTTAAAGGCGTGAAGCCAAACCATCGTATCGGCTTCAACGACCACATACCCAATTCGGTAGCCGCCACTCGGTGTATTGAACTTCACTTCCCAGAGCTTTCCTCTGAGCTGACGAAATTGAACCCTAGGGCAGCCCAGACCGTATTTCTCAATACCATCGAACACGTCTGCAAAGCGCGCTTGATCTGCTTTGGGCAGATCCTTGATGAAGTCCTCCAAAGGACTTCGGCCTGATGCGGTTTCGTAAAAAGCGACCTTCACAAGACTAAGTATAGCCAAATGGCTATACTTTTGCAAGCTGTTTTCGACGGCTGGCATTCTGCCGTACGAAAGATTCGCTTGAGCCGACAATCTCGGCCACCTGCGGCCAGCTCCTAAATTTTCGATAGAGTGCTTTTATTTCGGTGCCGATCAGCGATTTAGCTTCTGGATATGATTCCATCTCGAATATGAAGGTTGTGAAAGGGCCAGGGTGTTCGTCTACTTGTTCGACCTGCGCACCAATCCAACCGTAACACTACCCTGTCCTCCAAAAGGGACAGGGTTTTTTATTTCCCCATTTCC
>JBKDHV010000056.1:0-9223 GCA_046336915.1 Bdellovibrionales bacterium | reverse complement strand
CTTCAAATGGCATAGCGGCTGGAGCTTCGGGACCGGTGGCCGGCGATCGGCCCAGTTATCCACAAAACTTCGACTGAAAAATCAGAAAATTTGTGGATAACTGACGAAATTTGACGAATCAAATCGCCGAACTCGCTCTAAGTATCTTTCTGCCTCGAGCTAAAAAAGCGGCTCTTCCATTCCGGCCCGAAGCACCCTCTCTTTCTGCTCTGTCAAAATGCTCAGACAGTCCTCGCTCGCACGTGGGTGGGGGAGTGGCTCCGCCGGCGGCTGTTGCGCTCGCTGTGGAACTCGCATTTTGAGAGAACAGAAGGAGGGGCCGCCCGGGACTCGCGCAACAGAAACTACTGGCCTTCGCGGTTCACGACAATAATCAGGCTTCGCCAGTTTTGGGCGTATTGGAATTGGCCGTTTCGATCGCGCAGGGGTTCTCCGTTTCGTTTGAAGCGGGGGACCATTCCCTTTCCAGAGGATTGGACGGCTTCAAAGACCCAGCGGGCCTCCTCGGTGCGAAGGCGAACGCAACCCCCTGAGGCTCGGGTGCCCAGATCCTTGTCGTTGGCGGGAAGGGCGGCGTGGGTGGCGATGCCGCCATTAAAAAAAACGGCGAAGGGCATTTTCGCGCCCCAAAGCGACGAGACGTGGTTTCGTGACAAAAAGGTGGGGCTGTACCAACCGACGGGAGTCGTTGAGACGTAGCGCTTGCCGCTCTTGGCAACTTCGCCTCGCTCGCGGCCTGTGGAAACTGCAAAGGTGGCGTAGTACTGGCCTCGCCAGTACGCAATCGCGCGTTGAGCGGTGGCCCCCCGGACGGCCTTGTTGATCACGATGACAAAGTTGAACTCGCGCAGCCAATCAAGACCAAATCGTTCCGCCGACTCCTCAGGAAGGAGGGGGTTTACATTTTGGGTTTGCTGTCGATTTAAGACATTTAAATTCAGAAGATCCAGCGGGCCTTGAAATCCCAATTCCTTTTCGGGGGACAAGAGCTCTTTTTCTTCGGCAGGAAAGTCTTCAAAACTCTGAATTTCTAGAAGGATTTCATCAGGAGACATCAGATCATCAAGTTGAAGTTCTTGAGATTCGGAAGCCTTGATCTCCATGTTGCTTGGCAGGTTTTGAGGAGCTTGAGTTTGGACTTGGCCAAGAAAGCCAAAGACTAGAGTGAGGGTTGCAAAAAGAAGACGGACCACGGTTTGACCTCCAACGCTTTTTAAGCACGCCAGGCTTCATAGTCACCGGCTTGGCGTCAGTCAAACGGAGTCTCACGGAAAGGATTCGAAGCTGTTCGTGGAGGTCAAAAGACATGAAATCACTCTCCCAAACTTGTAGATTTTCCAACGGGTTAGACTGGAGCGGGATCATGAAAAGAACCTGGGCTTGGGGGGCGGGTGAAGGGGCGCGCCCAAAAAAAAGCTGCGATCGAGTGTCTCAAGATGAGTAGGGTCCTGGCCGGGGGGTTGCAAGAAGACTTGGTTATGAATAGAACTCAATCTTGTACGTTGGCCTTCTTCCTTCGAGTCATCGACGGGTAGGTCTTCAGTGTTTCAAAGGAGGGGCCTTGTGAAAATCATCTTCGTTGTCGCTTTGATTGTGGTGATGATCCTTGGGGGTCTGCGCTTTTGGGATGAATTGGCTGATCGACACGAGTGGAACAGACTTCGGGCGTTCCAGCCGACGACCCCTGGAAGATATGATCCGCAGATGGTGGCTCATCTGCCAGAGCCCGCTCAGAGGTATTTCAATTTTGTCATCAAGCCTGGGGCTCCTCTGTTGACGGTCGCTGAAATTGTGATGGAAGGGGAGTTCAGTCTTGGGACGAAGGAGCAGCCCAATTACCAGAGCATGAAGGCCGAACAAATCCTGGCGACGCCTGAGGGTTTTGTGTGGAGTTTACGATTGCCCGGATGGGTCCCCGTGTCGGGCTCGGATAGTGGATTGTGGACGCGGTTTCGAATTCTGGGTTTGATTCCGGTTGCGAGGCTCGGGGGAGACGAGGATCACAGGCGATCGGCCTTTGGCCGTTACGTCGCCGAAGCCGTTTTTTGGACGCCGGCCGCGCTCTTGCCCAGCCCCACAGTTGCTTGGGAGAAAGTCGATGCGCAGACGGCCCGCGTGACCGTGAGCCACACGGGGCTTCGTCAGAGCGTGGATGTCGAAGTCGATCCAAGCGGAAAACCTCTGCGCGTGCATTTCTTGCGCTGGAGCAACGCCAATCCGCAAAAAGTATTTCGTGAACAACCGTTCGGAGGATTCTTATCTAATTTTCAAGAGGTCCAGGGATTCCGAATTCCCTTTCAGGTCGAAGCCGGCAATCTCTTCGGAACGCCCGAGTATTTTGCTTTTTTCAAAGCCAAACTGAAGTCCGTTCGATTTCCCGAAGCGACGAGTTCGCTCGAAAAGTAAGAGCCCGAGTTCCTGGCTCTGAGAACTTGAGCGCTAGTCCCGCTCTTGCTCGTGAAGATGCTGAACGCCTTCAAGACGCTGGCACGTTTTGGGGTCCACCGTGTGAAGAAAGCCCAGAAGCGTCCAGGGTTGGTGACCCTCGAGCGTTTCCCAGACTAAATTGTAAACTAGGACCCCGGGCTCAGAAATGATTTGAATCGCTTCCTGCTTGAGATCGTCGGACCAAAGTTCTTCACTCAAGAGGATGATTTCTTTGGCCTCTTCAAGAGTCACCCGCTGAACGTGATAGTTCGCAGGTCGCTTCGCAAAGGATTCTCGAAATCTCAATTCGACCTTCGAGTCGCAGGGGTCTGCAGCGAACGAAAATTGGGCGATAAAAACTGCAGCGAAAGCCATTATCAGACTATTCATAGTCACTCCTTTAGATAGGTTCGGGTTGAAACTTGATCCGGAGGGGTAAACTAAACGATTCGGCTGGCCTTGGGAAACAAATTTTTGAGTGCAAGGCCAGTCCGTTCTTCAGTGGGGCCGCAAGACCATTCGGAGAAGCCCCCCTTCACCGGGGTTTTGGCGATCATGGATTTGCGAAACAACCTGAAAACCCGCCTCGTGAATCTCTTGAAGAATTCGTTCGAGCGGATAGAAGCGACGCTGGGCACACCAGTGTTGACCCTCAATTTCCACCACGCCGCGAGCCGATGAAGGTGAGGTCTTGTGCCACAGAATGAAGTTCTCATCGAAGCGTAGAGTAGGATAAGGCGCCGTCGGGTCCCACCCTTCCTGGAATGTGCTGGTATCCAAAAGAAAAAACCCCTCGTCTGTTAAGCTGCCTCGAACACTCTGATAGGCGCGTCGGCGATCCTCGTCGAGCACGATACAGTGAAGGCAGCGGCTGTCGTAAATCAGATCAAATTTTTGGCGAAGCCCTTCAAGCTCGAGAGCGTCGCCCTGGATAAACTCAACTTTGAGATTCTGTTGCTGGGCTAGGTCCTTTGCCATCGCGATCGCCGTTTCAGAAACGTCAACGCCGGTGACCTGGAAACCTCTTTGCGCCAGGAAGAAGGCGGTGGTTCCGGTTCCGCAACCAAGATCCAAAGCTTTTTTGGAGGTTGGATCGGCAAAGAGCGCGGGCAGGGTCTTTTCGAAGTAGGCGACCCGCTCGTCATCTTGAAATTCTTCGAGGGACTTCTTTCGATCCCAGCTCAGACAGCCTTGGCTTTTCAAAGATTTATAGGCGGATTCGTGCGCATCATAGTAGGATTTCATCAGGACCCCCTCTATGGATCTGATGCTAGCACATTCGAGGGGGCTGTCACGAAAGGCCTTGCTCCGATGCGACCAAGGCCAAGAAACGAATTATCGGATTCTCACCCAAACTTGGGTCTCACCGTCGGTGAGATCACGCACTTGCAAATGGCCGTTGGGTAGTTTTGTAACAACAAAGTTTTGAGTTTGCTCTGGAGTGCTGTCGATCAACGTGATCACGCGACGGCCTTGAACGAGGCAGCTCTTGAGTTTCAAGTAACCACCGGAAATTCCTTCGAACCCTAAACGATTCTTTGTGAAGATCAAAGCCGTATTGCTGCTGGGAGTCCTATAAGTTCCATGGAACTCAGGCGGAAGTTGTCCTGAGCGACAGACCGGAACTGGGCTCGCCTGGCTGATCGAGGATACGCTCAGAAGGCAGACCACGAGACTCAGTAAGTTGAAGGCTTTCATTGACACTCCTTTGTGAGAGGGCGGTTTTGAAAGAGAACCCTACCATGGTCGCCCCACGTGAAAAAGTCTGACCCCTCAAGGGAGAATTTTTTTCCTTTGGAGCGACGTAAATCGGCTCTGAGCCTCGAGGGCAGGGGGCGAGCAGAACCTCGTCTTGTCTGAGGAGGCGATCGCGGGGGCCTCAAGGTTCATCGATCACCTGAGTTGATATGAAACAATATAAACTTAGGCGTTGACAGGCATACAGATATGCCATAATGTATCAGGCAACACAGGAGTCTATATGTCCAAAGAGCGGGAGCTTCGGCGGATCAGCCTCTTTATCGGCGAAGATCAGTATGAGCAGATCGTCGAAAGAGGTTTGAACCTTAGCTGGTTGTTGCGAGATCTGATCGATGATTATCTGGCCGAAAAGAAAATTGTTCTTGAAGTGCAGGATGAAACCCTGGCGCTGTATCAGAAGATCATCGGAGGCTCCGAGGGTCTGGATGCAGACTTTGAGCCCTTCTTTCGTGACGCCCTTCATGCATATTTAAAAAGTAAAATCGAGGATTTGCAAAAGCTTGAAAAAACAGCCTTTCGCAAATCAGAAAGTGGGAAAAAATAATGTCTCAGGTGACAACTCTTTGGATTGTCGCGGGGCTCTTGCTTTTGACGGGCGAGATGCTCACCGTGAGCTTCTTTATGCTGTTCCTTTCTATCGGATGTTTTGCAGCGGCGATCGTTTCGAACTTTGAAGCGTCCCTTCTGCTTCAATCCGCGACTTGCGCCATGGTTTCGATCCTCGGAGTGGCGATCCTGCGAAAGCCTTTGCAGACAAAGCTTTTCAAAAAGGTGAGCATGAGTTCGGACGTGGGAAAGGAACTGGTCCTCGATCAGCCGTTGGGTCCCCACCAGCAGTCGCGCATCAGCTACCAGGGGGCCTCGTGGGTTGCGATGAATCTGGAGCCCGAGAGTCTGCAGGCAGGGGATCGCGTCGTCATCGTGGGAATGGATGGCAACACGCTCCTGATTCGTAAGGTGAACTAGGCCGGTCCCTGTCCGCGTTCGCCGCGAGATCGTGAGATCCGAAGTTTTCGATTTTTAGAATTAGAAAGTTATAAAAACAGGTAACACGAAATTGAGAAAGGTAAAATTCGCACTATGGAAATTATAGGTTTTGTTCTCCTCATCTTTGCCGTGATCTTTGTCACCTCGACGATTCGGATCGTTCCTCAGCAAGCGGCCTACATTGTCGAGCGCTTAGGAAAATACGATAGCACCATCGAAGCGGGTCTTCACATCACGATTCCTTTTGTCGATCGAATCGCCTACAAGCTCGACCTGAAAGAGATGGTTCTCGATATTCCGCCTCAGATCTGCATCACGAAGGATAACGTGCAGGTCACAGTGGATGGGGTCATCTTCTATCGAGTGATCGACCCGAAGGCGGCGGCCTACGGCGTGAACGACTATGAAATGGCGATCATTCAACTTGCGCAAACCACTTTGCGATCGGAAGTGGGAAAGATTGATCTGGATAAAACTTTCGAGGAACGCGAGCGCATCAACAACGCGGTGGTGATGTCAATCGATGCGGCCACTCAGCCGTGGGGTGTGAAGGTTCTGCGCTATGAAATCAAATCGATCAATCCTCCCAAGGATGTTTTGGATGCCATGGAAAAGCAGATGCGAGCGGAGCGTGAAAAGCGCGCGAAAATCCTGGAGTCCGAGGGAACGCGTGATTCTTTGATCAACAATGCTGAGGGTCGCAAACAGGACATGATTAAGCAGTCTGAAGCGGATAAGCAGCGCCAAATCAACCAAGCTCAAGGTCAAGCCGAAGCCATTCTCTCCGTCGCGCGAGCCACTGCGGAAGGCACAAAACTTGTCGCCGAAGCTCTCGCGCACCAAGGGGGGCGAGACGCCGCAGTCCTACGAGTGGCCGAAGAGTACATCAAGCAGCTAGGTCAAATGGCGACGAACTCAGATTTGCTGATTGTTCCGAGCAACGTGGGCGATCCCAATGCGATGATCGCCTCGGCGTTCAGCGTTTTTGATCGCGTGAAAACAAAACAGGCCTCGACGTAAGCGGGCAACTCCATGCGAGTCTGGATCAACTACCATCACTTGTTGTACTTCAAGGTGATCGCAGAAGAGGGCAGTGTTTCCCGGGCGGCGGAGGTTCTGCGCCTGGGGCAGCCCACTCTGAGTGCGCAGCTGAAACAGTTTGAGCAAAATCTAGGTGTTCAGCTTTTTGAGCGAAAACACAAAAAGCTTCTGCTTACCGAACAGGGGAAGATCGCGCTGGACTACGCAAAGAGTATCTTCGAGCAAGGCAACGAAATGTACGAAGTCCTCCAGGACAAATTGGTTCCCACTCGTGTCAGTCTGCAAATCGGAGCCTTGGATAGCATACCGAAGCCCGTCATGCTCCGACTGACCAAGGCCGCTTACAAAGCGGGGAATTGCCAGGTCAGTTTGATCGAGGGCAAGGCCGAGGAAATGCTACGGGAATTAATCTCCCACCGTGTGGACCTTTTTCTGACGAACTTTATTCCCTCGGCTTTAGAAAGTCGAAGGCTTGTTCATCGCTCGATCGTGAAGAGTCCTGTGTCGGTCTACGGGAGCGCGAAGTTTCGACCTCTTCGGAAAAACTTTCCGCATTCCCTGAAGGGGCAGCCGATCGTCATGCCAACCTACGACAGTCAACTTCGGTATGATCTCGAGCACTGGTCGAAGACTCAAAATCTGTTCTTTGATATCATCGCCGAAACTCAAGATACGAGTCTGAAGAACTTGATGGCCCTGGATGGGCTTGGACTGATTCCCGCAACACCCTCGAGTGTAGCTTGGCAGGTCGCCTCGAAAAAGCTTTTTCCAATTGGGGTTTTGGACGGCGTTTCAGAAGAGCTCTTTTTAGTTTCTGCTCAAAGACGCCGTGAAAATCCCATCGCCGCGCACCTGATGAAAACTTTCAAGATCTAACAGGCGCGACCGGCCCCCTCGCTTGGGCCTTCCCCCATTTCTTGAAGCCGTCGAGTCTGATGGGCTCCTCTTCTTAATATCAATTAAATCGATGCAAAACAGTTAGATTATCAATTTTATCTCTTCTGCAAGACTTGATAATCTTGTCCCTAGCCAAAGTCGATTTGCCAGCGGGCACTCGGGATAGAAGGAGTCGGTATGAATCAAGATCTTCTCTTGAAGGTTCTCAAAGGCTCGAGTCGTCGAGCCGGAAAATTCCCGGTTCGAAAGTTTCTTCTCGCTTTTGGCGTGGCCTCGCTGGTCGGTGTTGTGGGTTTGGTCTTCGCAGTTGGACTTCTTGTCCAGGCCGGTCGACAGATTTTTGATCAGGTGACAAGTCTTTCAGCCCCTCCCGTTGTGTCTCAAGTCACTGCTGAGCTTGGGACGGCCCTCCATGCGTGGATTCCCGTCGAGTGCCGTCTCGAGCTTCGCAAAGTCTATGATAAGTCCTTATGGCGCAGCGAGCCGGTGGGAGACATACTGGGCTCGCTCGTCAATGTTTGCGTCAAGAATTCAACGATTCAACCTTCACCAGGAGAACTCATATGATCCGTGTGATTTTTAAAGATCTCAAAAGATCTGAATTTTTGGAGAATGTTGTGGTGATGAAGATGCAGGACGTGATTGAAAAGTTTCCGGATCTTCACGATCATCAAGTGCTTATCACTCTAAGTATGGAGAATTCGCCCCGCCATCCAGGTCCCGATAGTTTTACAGCGAAACTTTACATCACAGGACGCCGCTTTGGTCGGATCGTTCTTGAAAAGAGCTCGCACACGATGTATGCCTCGATTGCGGACTTGAGTGACGTTCTCTTAGAAAGACTCAATCGCGCTTTGGATCGCGCGCGAGTTCGCGGAAGAGCTCAAGAGCGCCGATGGAGAATGTCGAGCTAGAAAGCTTAATCTTAATGCATTTGCGCTGGTCAAGATAGGGGCCAATTGTTACGCTCATGGGACATGTCGCTGTCGATATTTGCATGGATCGGATTTTTTTTGCTCAAGAGCTGGGGGCTTGAGGGGGCCTCAGCTGAGAATCTGGATGTTCAGCGCAAGGAGGGAGAGTTAAAGGTTGAGTTAGGCATAATCGTGCCTCGTTGCGAATTTGACCTGATTGCCCCCCGCGGAGTCTCGAATGCAACGGCCCGCTTTAAGCCCTTTAATCCCTCGCGAACTTCAATTTCGTTGGGGTATCGGAATTTGAGTGCGGCGATCTCGCTGCCAAACCCTGATCCTCAGAGTGATGTTGATCGTTACGGGCGCACGCGTTCAACGGATTTTCTTTTTCGATTTTTTGGGCGACACACCTATGAAGTTTTCTATCAGGAGTACCGAGGTTATTATCTTGAAAACTCGGCCGAATTGGATCCAGCTTACGCAAGTCGAAGTGATAAAATTCGGCGCTCGGATATCCGCACGTATAATTGGGGGGGAACCTATTATTACAGTTGGCATGAGTCCGACTTTTCGCAGGCTGTTGCCTTTGATCAGATTATTCCGGCACCTCACAGTGGTTGGGGGGCTTCGTGGTTCACAAGTGTGAGTCAATCAGATGTACGAGCTTCAGCGCCTTTGATCCCGACCTCCGCTGCCTCCCAGTTTGGGCTCTATGGTTTGTTTGAAGATCTAGAGAGGACGAATCTTGCGGCGGGACTGGCGCTGGGCGGGCTGTATACCAAAGCTCAATTTTACCTGACGAGTTTTTTTGCTCTCGGGTTGGGTTATCAGAGCTTTCGAGCCAACTTTGGGACACTGGGGCGGCGAAGGTTTGATTCAGGGGGGAGCTACAGCAGCGTCAGACTGGGGCTCGGGTATAATGGAAAAACCCATGTGACAGGCGCACAGCTGATAGGCGATCACGTTGCAACGTCTTTTGCGGATGGTGAGATTCGGGGCGCGTCCATAGAGCTCAAGCTTTTTTACGCCTATCGATTTCAGGACGTGAAATTTCGTTCTCTAGATCGTGTTCTTGACCGGAGTAAGAGCAGGTAGCTTTGTTGCAGGCGCAGCGTCAGTGAAGTGTTGGGCATCAACTTGCGGTGACGCGGCGTCACTGGTAATGTACCTGTCACTTTATGTTCTCTCTGCAGGAT